>DATBQC010000936.1:0-12241 GCA_036561065.1 Methylobacter sp.
ATAGGGAACAGAGAAGATCTCATTGATGTAATCACCCGTATTTCACCTACAACCACGCCGTTTTTGAGCTTATGCGGTAAGGCCAAAGCCACCGCGACGCTGCATGAATGGCAAACGCAAGACCTGGCAACCGCTGCATCCAACGCACAGGCTGAAGGCGACGACGCGACTGCAAAAGTGGTGACCCCAACGGTGCGTTTGCGCAACAATTGCCAGATATCCACCAAGAACGTCACCGTTTCTGCCACGCAGCAAGCCGTATTGTCTGCCGGACGCAAGGACGAAATGGGTTACCAGATCTCGATGGCAGCGCTGGAGTTGAAGCGCGATATTGAATTCGGCCTGACCCAGAACTCCACCTCTGCCACTTCTCCGCGTACCACACGCGGGCTGGTGGGTTGGGCGGGCGACAACGTGGATGCCGGTTCCGGCTATGTGGCCCCGGTTTACACCGGAGCGCCCCCAGGCACGGCACAGACCGATGGTACCCAAGCGGCATTCACCGAAGCGCGCCTGAAGAACGTGCTGCAAAAATGCTTCACCGCTGGCGGCGAGCCCGACACCATCTTGCTGCCGCCTCTGGCCAAGCAGACTTTCTCTACCTTTACCGGTAACGCATCGCGTTTCGATAAATCCGAAGATGCCAAGCTGTATGCATCGGTGGATGTGTATGTGTCGGATTTCGGCGAGTTGAAAGCGGTGCCTAGCCGCTTCCAGCGCACCCGCGACGTGTGGGTATTGCAATCGGACAAGTGGTATGTGGCCTGGCTGCGCCCCTACAACACGGTGGACTTGGCACAGACCGGCGATGCGGTGAAGAAGCAACTGGTGTGCGAATACGCACTGGAAGCCCGTCAGCCCAAAGCCTCCGGCGCTGTGGTCGATATTCTCTAAGCATCCCGGGGGTGCATTCCCGAGGTTCATTTCAATCTCAATAATTTTTTGGGGCATCGCGTAGGGTGGGCAACTTGTTGCCCACGCGGATAGGTTTGTTTGTTCGTGGGCAGAAAATCTGCCCACCCTACCTTGCTTCGCTTTTGGAGAATACCAATGATCAACATCAAGCAAATCCCGGATGGCAGCATGGGGCTGGAAGGCAAAGACCTGAACAACGGTCAATTCATTCCGGTAGTTGTCCCCGTTAACGCCGCATCCCCCGCCACCCAAGTCATCTTCACCGCAGACCGCGCAGTAGTACTACAAGGCATGCGTTACCGCCCTGAAGTGGCAGGCACGGGTGGGGCATGTACTTTCGTGGTGAATAAATCGGCCAGCGGCACAGCGATCTCGGCTGGTACGGCAGTGCACAGCGGCACCTTCAACGTCGCCGGAACTGTCGCCACCAACCAGGTCGGCGCTCTATCTGCAACCACCGGCGTCACCGCGCTGGCAGCTGGCGACTCACTCGGCATCATCATCACCGGCACGGCAACCTCTGCGGTAGGCGCATTGTCGCTGTGGTTTAACCCGGCGTAATAACACTCTCCCCTTCGGGGGAGGGCTGTTCGATGCGATTAGAATTAATTGAAAGGATAGGTTGCATGGCTAACAGAAAGAATGCCCTGATTCAGGCTGCAATTGATAAAAAAATCAATCCAAAATATATATTGAATGCAGTCGCTATGGAAAGCGGAGGCAATCCCAATGCGATCAGCTCGTCGGGAGCTATTGGGTTGACTCAAATTGTTGGAAAGACGGCGCAGCATCTAAAAATCCGGGACAGATTTGACCCTAACCATAATATCCAAGGCGCTATTGACCTGGCTAAGGAGAACATCCATTACTTGCACGTTCACAATCTGCCCATCAACGAAGAAAACATGTATATGATGCATCAGCTGGGAGCTTCGACGGCCCCCGTGGTCATTAAAGCTGCCCGGGACGGTAAAGATTTGAGCGATGCAACCCGGAAGTCGATAGGTAAGAATGTTGGAAATGGCAGTAAAACCGCTAGAGGGTATATTGATGCGAATATGCAACATCTTAACAATCAATACAAAGTGGTCTTTCCTGATAATTAAAAAGCTGCTATCCGGGCTTTGTGCTGCGGCGCTCGTCTTCACTTTTGCGCTGCCCGCTCATGCTGAATCGCTGATGAGCCTGCCCAAGCTGCCCGGTCATAAAGAATTCCCGGATATCGGCATCGATAAATGGAACTACAAGGGGCAATGTGGCTCGGCAAAGATTTTGGCTTTGCAAGCGGGCAACATTTTGAATAAGAATTTCCCCGGCCTGACGGCATTAACATTGCGGATGAAACTCAAGATATCCAACCCATCCTCCCATCCGGGCTTGGTGCTCGATGCCCCAACAGGGCAAGTTACCGGGGTGGTCTGTGCCCAGACTGCGCAAGGCAAAAAAATATTGATTTGGAAGGCCGATCAAACTGAAATAACCCGGACTTCGGAGGATATTCAATTTTTTGTCATTGACCCTGAGACGATGGATTATATTGCCCCCACCGACCGCGAAAATGGTAGATGCGACAAAGCCTGTGCAAAATCGTTAGTTGGCGATGACAAGACCATTGCTCTTCTATTTGCCAATTACGTAAAGACAGAGGAGCCTAAAGGTTCCGCAAACTTTTCAACAAAAGACGGCAAGAACTATATCGGGACCTGTGGTCCCGCGAGGATTACAGTAAAGAATATTGATGAAATTTCCGATAATAATTTTGTGCCATACTTCTCTGGCCCTGATGACCTTGATAGCTTCAATATCGAGATATACGAGCCGGGTGAACCGGATAAAGTGCTGAAGTACGCAGAGGACTCGTATAACAGAATAGACTGCGTACAGACCAAACATGGCAAGCGGATACTGATTGGAACGCAGTGTAATGGGAGTGCAAGTATATGTGGAAATACATTTAACTATTATGATGTGATCGATCCTAAAAAGATCAAACAAGTGAACTCTTCTAAAGAAGAGTGTGACGTTAATTGCGCGATACGTTTGCTGGGTAAACAGATAGTCACAGATTTCAATAGGTAAGGATTGTAATTGAGGCGGTGCTCGCCGATTTGCTACACTGAAAAGCCGCTCTTTGCGGCTTTTTTATTAACGTCGCCGGAACTGCCGCCACCAACCAGATCGGTACGCTATCTGCCACCACCGGCGTCACCGCCCTGGCAGCAGGCGATTCACTGGGCATCATCATCACCGGCACGGCAACCTCTGCGGTAGGCGCATTATCGCTGTGGTTTAATCCGGCGTAACAAGCCCTCACCTTCGGGGGAGGGCTTGTTAGCTTTTTTATGTTGGGTACCGCACAGTAAGCTTAATAAAATTGAGTTACAGTTCATTCAAGTAATAATTTGAAGGACGCTTTGCTAAGGTATAAATAAACCTAAATTTTCGCTAAAGTTTCACAATTGTTTTCCGATAGTGTATATACAATGTGAGCGGCATTAGATTTAGGTATTAAAGGATTTACGTATTGACGGATGATATTTTTGTATATACAGTTATTGCCGTGCATGCAGTCGTCATTTCTCCGGCAATACTTAAAAAGCTTGATAGCAAGCATAATGTATCGCGTCGTGAAGTCGAACAATGTTTTGAAAATAGGGAAGGTAGTTATGTCGAGGATACTCGTGAAGAGCATAAGACCGACCCTGCAACTTTATGGTTTGTTGCTCCGACAAACAATAATCGTCTGTTAAAAGTTATTTTTGTTTTCGACAATGGGAATCTTTATATAAAGAGTGCTTTCGATGCAAAAGCGAGTCATATCGCAATGTATAAGCCATTTCTTGATTAGATTTGCTTGAAAACTTAGTACTAATTATATTTCTTAGAAAATGGAGCAGTTATGAGTGTCGTGGAAAAAATCCCTGGAACTGACGAAGCTTGGGAAAGTGGTAAGTTGGGTAATGATCCCAAGTATGCAAAAGCTGTAAGTCTTGAAATCACAGAACAGATTGACGAGGCGCTTTGCCTACAATCTATTTCGATCAGGCTTGAAAAGAAGCTGATTGATTCGTTCAAGGTTTTGGCTGATTTTCATGGTGTTGGATACCAACCTTTGATGAGAGATGCGCTTAATCGATTCGCCAATGCAGAAATGAAAGCAATCGTTTCTGGTTTTGTGGAATCACAACGTAATGATAAGCCACAAAAGACGGCCAAGATAAAGCACCGTAGTGCGCATCCAGAAGAAGATGAAGCAGCAGAAAGAAAAGCTGCATAATCTTATTCTGTAAGAATGTTGAAAAAGCCTGAAACCTAAAAAGTTCGGGCTTTTTTATTGTCTAATTACTAACTCCCATACTAAACAATCACGGGCATTCAGGAAGACTCAGCAGGTTATCCGGCTGTTCCCCATCCGCCAAAGTTTTCAGGTATTTACGACCATCGGCGCTTTTGGCGATGACGACTGAGACTGATTTGCCGTTAATGGTGACGTAGAAGCTCCACTTGCCTTGTTCTATGCCTGCGATGGCGTCAGCCATGGAGAGTTTCCAGCGCGTGCCGCCGCCTATGCTGCGGATGCGTTCATGCGCGCCTGGTCTGTTGGATTTATTAATGCAATTAATCATAACGACATCGGTCACAATTATCCCCTTTGCATTAAGGAATCAATAGATTACGCCTAATTGTATCCATTTACTACCGTATTTATTTAACAAAGCGCCGCCTTGAGCGGCTTTTTTATTGACTCACAGGAGAGAAACCAATGTTTACAGGAATGTTCGTTACCGTTGCAGCAACAGGCAAATCGCAGGCTTCCGGCGCTACTTCCGCCGGCGGTACTATTCCGCTGATGTTGAGCGGGGAGATTCCGCGTTATGTGCGTGTGGCGGCTACAGCTGCGGCATGCATACGCTTGGGCAAGAGTGCGCAGACCGCCGTCGTGACCGATATGCAGGTGCAGCCGGGCGATTCGGTGATTATGCATGTGGCCGAGGGTTGGGATAATTTTGCGGTGATCCAGGTGGCGGCTGCGGGTGTGGTGCAGATTTCGCCGTTGGAGAATATGTAAGTGGACGGCATTCAAACCCGCATCCATAGGCATTTCGATGGCGAGGGCGGTATTTCGTTCGAACGCGTGCAGGATTGCACGGCTATCGCCGAGCGCTGCAAGGCGCGGCAGAACATGGGCGACACCGGCTCATCGGAGATGAAGCTGGCGGCATCGCTGCCTTTGGTGATGGTAGAGCGTTATATGAATGACCACGCCATCACGTTCAACGAGTTCATGGGCGATAAGGCGCATATCAAGGCCATGCTCAACGACCCGGCTTTGTCACATTTTCGTATCTGGAATGGAAAAATCTAATGGCTCTGGACACTTATGCTAATTTGCAGTTGGCTATCGCCGACCGCATACACCGCGCCGACTTGACGGCGGTGATCCCCGATTTCATCCGGCAGGCAGAGGATGTGATCTATGCCGACCTGGATGCGCGCAAGCAGGATATCAAATCGACCTTGACCGCTGCGGCGAATATCGAGACGATCGCGTTGCCGTCGGATTTCATGAATTTCAGGTCGGTCACGGTGGCTTCTAGCAACCCCATGGGTACACTGGATTACCGTGCGCCGGATCAGTATGCGCAGGAGTTTCAGTTCGGCAACACCGGCACGCCGCGCGTTTACACCATCATCGGCGACAACCTATATGTGCAGCCGATACCGGACCAGGATTACACGCTGGATATCGTGTACGAAGGCAAGCTGCTCAGTCTTTCTAACACCAACCAGACCAACTGGTTGCTGACCAGTTATCCGGCGGTGTATCTGTATGCCGCGCTGGTGCAGGCCGCCATTTACATGATGAAAGACCCCAGCACTTACCAGGCGGTGTACGACAAGACGATACAAGGCGTGAGAAGGCAGGACTGGGCCAGCGGTAACACCATGCAGGTGAAGACCGATATCAATCTCACGAGCTTTCTGACATGAAATTACTAGGATTCTCGCCCGATCTGGACCCGATGACACCGGGCGTCATCACCGATTGCGAGATGTTGCTGCCCACGCTTAAAGGCATGAAAGGTGCGCCTTCGGGCACCGGCATCTATCCTGCCTTGGCTTCGGATTGCCGCGGCGCGGCTGTGGTGCGCAAGACCGACGATACCTCGCGCACTTTTGCCGGTACGCAGACCGATCTTTATGAAGGTCTGTCGGGCGCATGGACAAGTGTTTCCCGAGCCGGAAGCTATGTCGGCGGGCTGGAATCGCGCTGGCGCTTTACGCAGTTCGGCAACGTCACCATCTGCTGTAACAAGATCGATGCCACGCAGAACAGCGTTAATACCGGTGCATTCGCCGACCTGACGGGCGCACCCAAGGCTTCGTTCATCGACACCACGGCAGGTTTCGTGATGCTGGCGGATTATGACGATGGGGTGAACAATTACCAGGACGGCTGGTATTGCTCGGCGTTGAACGATTACACCGGCTGGACCAATTCCATCGCTACGCAGTCTGCTTCCGGCCGTTTGCTGGATACGCCGGGACCTATTAAAGGTTTGCGGCAATTGGGTAAGCAGTTCGTGTTTTACAAAGAACGTTCCATGTATCTGGCGACTTATGCCGGGCCGCCGTTCATCTGGGATATCCAACTGATACCCGGCGAGATCGGCGCATCCAGCCATGAAGCCGTGGTGAACATAGGCACGGCGCATATCTTCGTCGGCTATGAAGATTTCTATATGTTCGACGGCACGCGGCCTGTCGCCATCGGCGGGCCGGTGCGCGAGTGGTTCTTCCGTCAGTTGAACCAGAAATATCGCTACAAGATACAGGGGCTGCATGACAGGACCAATTCCACGGTGCATTTCTACTATCCGTCAGCCAGTTCAACCACGTTGGATTCGTGCATCGTCTACAACTACAAGTCGGATAAGTGGGGCAAGGCGGACAGGAATATAGAAACAGTGGTGGAGGTGTTGAGCGGCGGCTACACCATAGACGGCATGGATGCACTTTCCAGCACCATAGACGGACTGCCTGCGATCCCGTTCGATTCGCCGTTCTGGAATGCTTCGAGCGTGGAACTGGGCGTGGTGAACACTGCGCATGTGCTGCAGACGCTTTCCGGCATGTCGGTGCAAGCCACTATGCAGATGGGCGATGCGGGCGACGACTTTATTTATACATTACTGCGCAGGGTCAGGCCGCGTTTCAGCGTCCGCCCGGCCTCTGCTACTTTGCTCAACAAATACAAGGCGCTTTCCGGCGATACCTATACCAGCGGCGCGCTGACTAACATGACGGGCGACTCGTTCGACGTGCTGCGCTCCGCGCATTGGCATTCCGCGTTGTTCACTTTCAACGGCGATTTCGAGGTCGAGGAGTTGAATGTGGATTCGATAGAGGACGGTTCAGATTGAGAATCCCACAACCTACACTGCCACAGCTACCGGAGTCGGAATACGACAAAGAACTTAATTTTCAGCTCTATAAGATTCTAAGACTGATCATCAACCAGCTTAACGGACTGACCGAAGGCCAGGTGCAATCCGTCACCAACGCCACTGCCGCAGCGCCCACGGCGGGCACGTACCAGGTGGGCGACGTGGTGCGTAATTCCAACCCCGGCGAGCTGGGGTCGACGGGCAGCAAGTACATTCTTTACGGCTGGCTGTGCACCGCCAGCCCGCTGACTTTCAAGGAGCTGCATTGCCTGACCGGGAATTAGTATAGGTTTTACTTCGAAGGTTTTATTCCCACGTTCCTTTTTCGTACAGGATCTGCTTTACCCCGTGGGTGATTTCCACAGAACCTTCGTCGCTCACGAAGTATTTCGTTTTGCCGTTGGCGAACTCATACCCCATGTGGTGGCACGGCGTTTTGCCGGGGCCGTCGCCTTGGTCATCCGGGCAGTAATGCACCACATCGTGCCCTTTTAAGCGGATGGACTTTTTGTTGTTGCGATTTACGCCTTGGTAACTCACGTTGTCGCAGTCCATATCGCCTTCTTCGCAATGGCTGGTGATGGTGATGACGTAGGTGGGAGTGGTGAGGGTATCTGCTACGGATGGCCGGGCAAAAGCCAGCAGGGCGAGCATGCCCGACAGCAATATATACCGTTTCCGGTAAACCATTCTCGAATCAAAACTCAATGGAGCATTCATCATTAGCGACCCTCACAAGGAATTGGTGTTCGTGCACCCGGACATGCTACATGGCGATTGGGAGAAGGTGAAGCAGGGCTTGTTGCATGTGTTGGATAAGACCCATGATCTGTGGTTGCCGGAAGATATCTATGCCTATCTAAAACTCAACAGAATGACCTTGCATGTGGCGTATGAAGACGCCGAATACAAGGGTTTTTTGATTCTGCAGCCGTTGCAGGGATGGGATGGGCCGGAGTTGTTCGTTGTCGTGGCTTATCACAGCAGTGGTGGGGCATTTATGGAGCAGGGCTGGTATATGGATCAGCTTAGAGTTATGGCAAAACGCATCAACGCACGTCGCATCAAGTTTCAGAGTAAACGCAGAGGGTATCAGCGCAGAGCCGTGCAGCAAGGGTTTGCGCTGGACCATTATCAATTCAGCATGGAGGTGTGAATATGGGTTCCAGTGGAGGAGGTAGCGCACCAGCTACCCAGACAGTGACACAAACGCAGCAGTTACCGGCTTATGCGCAGCCGTATGCCGAGGATCTGCTGGCGCGAGCGTCGGCGCTTTCCAATACGCCGTACACGCCGTATACCGGGCAGCAGATCGCAGGTTTGAATGCCGATGATAGAGCCGGTTTGGGCATGACCGAGAGCCAGGCGATCAATGGTTTTCAAGGGCAGCAGGATGCCATGAATGCCTACCAGTCTACGGTGCGGGGGGATTATCTAAACCCTGCCAGTAACCCGTATCTGCAAGGCATGGTGAATACCGCCAATAACAATATCACCAACGCTTACCAGACCGGCACTGCGGCACAGACGGATGCTGCTGCGGCGCGTGCCGGAGCATTCGGCGGATCGGCTTATAACCAGACGGTGCAGGGTAACCAGAAGACGTTGGCCGATTCCCTGGCGAGCGCCGACAACGGTATTTATGGGCAGAACTATACCAATGAGCGCACCAATCAATTGAATGCGATGCAGCTTGCGCCGCAGATGCAGTCCATGGGTTACACGGATGCGCAGAAGATATTGGGCGTGGGCGATATTCAGCGCAGCATGACGCAAGACCAGTTGAATAATCAATACAGCAACTGGCTGGCACAACAGAACCAGCCTTATGCAGGTCTGGATGTGTTGATGAAGGGTTTGGGCGGGTCTGTGGGGAATTCAGGTGTTTCCACGCAAACTTCGGCTACGCCTTATCAGGCATCGCCATTCGCATCCATGTTGGGCGGAATAGCTGGAGCGGCGGTGCCGGCAGGCATAAGCGCTGCTACCGGGCTGTTATTCAAATAATGGTCTCCCTCGTGAGTGATGGTAATGGTGGTGTGATGCGCGACCAGTTCGGCCAGCCTATGGCGGGAGGTTACACCGGCGCGTTCGCTCAGTTCCAGCAAAGCAGCGCGCCTCCCCCGCCGGTCGATCCCTATGCCGCAGTACGGGCGCAACTGGCAGCACAACGCGCCAAATTCAATCCCAATTATATGCAGAGCTACACGCCGCCTGCGCAGCCCACGATACAGAGGCTGGCGGGTAACCCCATGGTGCAGGCGTATAACGCCATGCATGGCTATAACAACGATACAGGTGGTTTGGCAGGGGCTCAGTTCATGGGAGGTAGTAATCCGTTAGTGGCGGCCTATAACGCGGCGCATGGTTATAAATAACAATTGATCAACGCAATGAATGGAGCAAAAAAATGGGTGACTTTGCAAAGATAGCAATACCGGTGGGGCTAGGCCTGACCGGATTCGGGCTGGCAGGGGTAGGGCCGCTGGCAGGTTTGTTGAGTGCAGGCGAAGGTGCCGGAGCCGTTGGCGCTGCTGCTGCAGATGCCACGGCAGCAGGCATAGGCAGCGGAGGTGCTGCGGTGAGTGCCGGTAGTGTGTTGCCTTCGACAGGCGCCATCGTAGGTAACGGCGTGAATTTGGTCGGCTCGTCAATAAGTGGAGCTCCTGGAATATCCATGGATGCACTTACCAACGCGCCGGGCATGGGGATCAATATGGGGAATGCCGTAGATGGTTTTAGCCCGGCAACGATGGATGCTTTCAACCAGGGTTTAGCGAATAGCGGCGCAGGCCAGCTTATCAGCGGCACTCCTAATTTTGCCGAGAGAGTGCAAGGCTTGTTAGCGCCTGACGGTATGAATAAAGTGCTGATGAACGGTTTTCAGCAAGGGCTGAAAGCAATGCAGCAACCGCCGCAAGGCGCTCCGCGATCCGCAAATCTCAGTGTGCAACACCCAGGACCGGCACAAATGCCGTTGTCGTCATTCGTCTCCATGTCGCCTTATGAACAACAACGCCAGCGCTGGCTTGCCAGTTTGGGCCGGGTGAATACTTAAATGGGGCTGCTTGACCCTGATGGCGATCTTTGGGCTCGATTATTCCCGTTTGTACCGGATTATCCAGATGCGGGCGCAGCACTACCGGGATCTGGTACCGGCGCATATTCGCCGCCTATGGTTTTAGCGGCAGGTAATTATCTCCCGAGAGGACAGCTGCCCAAATCTGCTAGGCCCAGCACCGGCGAACCGGCTCCATTAGAGGATTTTCCGGTCGGAGTAGGGGGCTTGTTATGTGCTGTCGATTACAAGAAATGTCAGCCACGTGACCTATACAGATACCCTGTAAGGAAGTGTACGCCCCCGAACGGCAAACCCTATATAATCAATCGCGATGACCCGATTGGGGTCTGGAGAGACCCGGATACACAATGCGAGCGTTACGGCCCTACATGGGAATTTAATCCGGATTTTCATACATCTTTACCGGGACTTGGATAATGCAGGCGCGCCATAAACGAATCATTTGGGGTGTAGCAGGGCTTATTGCTTTAATCTGTACCGTGCTATATGCATACGGGGTCGGTGTTTATGAGGGTCAGATAATTTCCGCCAGGATCGCCGCGAAGCAATATAAAGAGTTGTATATGCTGAACAATTACAGCACATTTCATATTGACGTACAGCAGTCAACAGAAATTACGAAAGGCAAGACTGATGGCGTTAAATGTTCCATAGATTTGGAAGCAAGTGTTGCCTATGACGATTTGAAGAAATGCCAGGAAGACCCGGTATGCAGAGTGCTGCTGAATAATAAATTAGGTCATGTAGCAACGGCGATGTTTGTTGATAAAGAACCCAAGGGGTTCACGTATTATCGTCAAGTGGGATACAGCCGCATTTGCGACAAAGCTTACGAATCGAAGTAAATCAATCTAATCTATGTATGCATAGCCGCCACCAAAGTTATTAGGTTGCGGCTTTTTATTTTCACCCAACGCCGCGAGGCGCATTAGAAGGAAAAGACCATGGCTGTTCCCAACAGTATCAATGATTTAAGCACGACACCATCCGGCAATGGGCCGAACGGTGCCACCGAAACTCCGTCGTCGCTGGACGATTACCAGCGCGCGATCCAGGCTATCCTGAAGTCAGAATGCGGTGCTTTGGCTGCAGTTGGCGGTACTCCGGATGTGATCACGCTGACCACCACGCCGTCTTTTGGCGCCAGCCCCCCGATCACGGCAGGCAAAGAGATATGGTTCGTGGCCACGGGCACTAATACCACTAACGTGACAGTGAATATCAACGGCATCGGCGCTGTTGCGGTTAAAAAGAACGGTATTACGACTTTGGTGGCAGGCGATATTCCAGCCGGGGCGGTGGTATGCATCAAGTATGACGGTACGCAGTTCCAATTGATCAACGCCGCGAGTTTGCCAGTGGCATCGAGCGCAAATTCTGCGTTCCTTACCAACCTGCTTTATCCCTCTCAAGATGGTCGTTGGCGTGATATCTACCGTTCCGGATGGTTACCGAACATAAACCAGCAGTGGGGCGGCGTTTGGTATGGGCAGATATTCGATTGTGTGGCTAGTCAGTACAAGGACGTTGAAGTCTTGTTTGGTAATGTGCAGGATGATAGTGTTCAAAGTAATGTTGGTTCAGCGGCCGGTACTTTCTATAAGTACCAGCCGTTTAAGGTCGGTAAGAGTGTTGCTAATCCTCAGATCGTACTAAAGCTACTTAAGGTAGCTAACCCTACTGATAATTTTACGGTCGGTATCTGGTCGGATAACGCGGGTGTTCCTAATGCTTTACTTGGGGGTAATGCCACTCTTTCCGGCAAGCTTATTACGTCAAAAGCAGAGGGTGAGGA
>DATBQC010000937.1:0-4745 GCA_036561065.1 Methylobacter sp.
GCAAACACCGGCAACGATTTCCGTTGCATCCAAGCGTGCGTATTCTTTTGCTGTTTTACTCATTACATCCAATTGCTTCAGTACCTTTGTTATGTGTTCTACCAGCATTGCTGCATTCAAATCTTTTTGCATCAACAGCAACCCTGCTCCTGCATCGGTTAAATACCGGGCATTGGCTGTTTGATGATCGTCTATCGCATTCGGCAACGGTATAAATATGGCCGGAACCCCAGCTGCCGCCACTTCACTGACGGTCATTGCGCCGGATCTGCAGATCACCAGATCCGCCCATTGATAGACCGACACCATGTCTTCTATAAAGGCCTTAACTTCCGCGTTCACACCTAAAGCTTTGTAGCGACTCTCGACTTGCTTCTGCATGGCTACGCCGCTTTGGTGCTTGATTTGCACCGCATTTCCATTCACCACGTCGGAACCTAGGTCTGCAAGTGCGTCAGGCACAACTTCATTCAATACTTGCGCGCCCTGGCTGCCGCCAACGACTAATATATTAATGCCTTGATGCGCTTCTCTGCGCCCAGAACAATCTATGAACTGTTTTCTTAACGGATTGCCGGTAAATTTGGCATTAAACTTTTTATCAAAGCTGCCTGGAAAGGCTTCCAACACCTGATTGGCCATGCGCGCCAACAATCGATTGGTGGTTCCAGGCACCCGGTTTTGCTCATGAATGATCAGCGGTATACCTAATAGTTTTGCCATCAGCCCTCCGGGCCCCGCGACAAACCCCCCCATCCCCAACACCACATCCGGTTTGCGCTGCCGCAAAATTTTCAACGCCTGAATGCAGGCCTTAATCAGCAACAGCACAGCGGTTATTTTTGACAACCAGCCTTTGCCTCGTACGCCGGCAACCGACAACCAGTCGATCTCTATGCCTTGTTCCGGTATTACGCGGCCTTCCAGTCCCTTCTGCGTACCCAGCCAGCTGACCTGCCAGCCTTTTTCGATCAGCTCCTGCGCTACCGCCAGCGCCGGGAATACATGCCCGCCGGTTCCGCCAGCCATAATGACGATGCGCTTAGCCATGTCGACTTCTCTTTGGCGTTCCGGCATTTATTTCAGCGACTTCACTTTGCACCCGGAATAGCAATGCGACAGCACAGCACATGATCATCATGCTCCCGCCGCCATAACTCATCAACGGCAGGGTCAGGCCTTTGGTTGGCAAAATGCCCATATTGACGCCCATGTTGACGAATGACTGAAAGCCGAACCAAATCCCCAAGCCATAGGCGATAAATGCGGAAAACCGTTGGCCTGCCTGTTCGGCGGCCTGACCTATTGCAAAAGCTCGCCAGACCAACAACGCAAATAAACCAATCACAGTAACCACACCCAGAAACCCCAGTTCTTCGGCGATCACCGAGAACAGGAAATCTGTATGAGCTTCGGGTAAATAAAATAATTTTTGTATGCCGCTGCCCAGTCCTACGCCCAACCATTCCCCGCGCCCGAACGAAATCAGCGCCTGGACTAATTGGAATCCGCTTTTCAACGGATCGGCCCAAGGATCCATAAAGCTGGTGACCCGAATCAGACGATAAGGCGAAAAATAAACCAACATCATCGCCAGAACGCCAATCACCAACAACAGCACAATAAATTGCGATAATCTCGCGCCAGCTAAAAACATGATGCCCATCGCTATCATTATAATCACGACTGCCGAGCCAAAATCCGGTTCCAGCAGCAACAGCAGGCTGGCCACCGAAAACAACCCCAGCGGCTTGAGCAACCCAAAAGCCGCATTCTGCACGGACTCCTGATACCGAGTCACATACCCGGCCATATAAATAACGGAAAAAAACTTGACCACTTCGGATACCTGTATCCTGACTCCGCCCAACGACAGCCAACGCACACTGCCGTTTACCTTTACGCCCAAACCGGGAATCAAAACAATGATCAGCAACAGCAATCCGGCTAAAAACAAGCGGGGGCCATTCTGCTCCCAGACCTGCATCGGGACTGCCGCCACGCCGCCGCCAAAAATCAACCCCAAACCGATATGCATTAATTGTCTGACCGGATAATAAAAACCGTCGCCAGCCAATTTTATTCCCAGATGCAATGATGCGGATGCCACCATCACATAGCCGATCAGCAATAAACTGATGCTCACGAATAGCAATACCGGATCAAAATGAAATCGGCCAGCCCGTATTTTCATTGACGACCGCCAAGGAGGGTCGAAGTGTCGCAAACAGTATGGAACTGATGCGACCAGTCCCGGCGTTGCCGAATATTCATATGACCGCCATAGATGGCGGAACCGCAGCGGGTGTTTTAGGCGATGCAGCGCGGTCAACCAACGCCAACACCGCCTTAGTAAATTTTTCGCCCCGATCTTGATAGTTTTTATATTGATCGAGGCTGGCACAGGCAGGAGACAACAAAACGCTCTCGCCGACATCGGCAAGGCCCGCTGCAATCTGAACCGCTTCTGCCATGTTGTCTGCCGAATAGACCGGTACGCAACCATTCAAGGCCTGTTTTATCAGGGCCGCATCTTTTCCCATCAGCACTACGCTTTTTGCTTTTTCTTTGATCGCCGGCGTCAATTCATTCATGTTGGCACCTTTCGCATCGCCACCGGCAATCAGAATCACCTTGCGCGCATAACCCTGCAAAGCGGCAACGCAAGCACCGATATTAGTCGCTTTAGAATCATTAACCCAGGTAACCCCGCGAATCTCTGCGACACGCTGCATCCTGTGACTGAGCCCTTTAAATTTGCGCAAGGCATCGCACATGAGCTGTTCATCCAAGCCCACTGCCACACCCAGCGCCAATGCGGCCAAAGCGTTGGCCGCGTTATGTCTGCCTTCAAGCGGCAACTCAGCCAGCGGCATCAGGCACGACTCGTTATGCATCAGATATTCCGTGTCGCCTTCGAAGGCAAGATAGAAATCGGCTTTCTTGTTAATCGAGAAGGTAAATGTCTTTCTGCTGTCATCTCGCATCGCATCAACAACATGATCATCGATATTGATGATCATGGCGCCGTCGCCCCTGAAAACTCGTTGTTTTTCCCGAGCGTATTCGGCTAAATCGGCATGCCTGTCCAGATGATCGGCGCTGACATTGAGCACCGTCGCAGCCGCCGCATTCAGGGTTGATGTACGTTCCAGCTGAAAACTGGATAGTTCCAGCACGTAAAGCTGTGCATTTAACGCCAGTAAATCCAGGGCTGGTGTACCCAGATTTCCGCCGACACCCACTTCTATTCCCGCCGCTTTTGCCATTTCACCGAGCATGGTAGTCACTGTGCTTTTACCGTTGGAACCGCTGATCGCAACAATAGGCGCATCGACTGAACAGGCAAACAGATCTATGTCACTGACTATTTTCGAACCATTGGCAACAGCTTTTATGATCGCCTGTTCATTCAGCGATACGCCGGGACTGACCACCAGATGCGTCGCCACCTTAAACGCCGCCTCATCAAAACCGCCGGTAAACACCGGCGTATCGGGCATCTGCTGAAAAAACTCATCCATCATCGGCGGCTTGGCGCGGCTATCGATAATGGCAAATTTAAAGTCTAGGCTTTGCAAATAATGCGCAACCGAAATTCCCGTGTCGCCCAGCCCCACAACCAACACCTTGGCCGTTTGCGGATCCAGTGCAAAATTCTTTTTCAATAATGCTGTAATCGCTGCACTATCCATTTCTTATCTCAGTTTCAAAGTAGCTAAACCAATCAACACCAGGATGACGGTAATAATCCAGAATCGCACAATGACGCGAGGTTCCGGCCAGCCTTTCAATTCAAAATGATGATGTATCGGCGCCATCCGAAAGACGCGCTTTCCGGTCATTTTGAACGAGGCGACCTGAATAATTACCGACACCGTTTCCATGACGAATACACCACCCATGATCATCAACACGACTTCCTGCCTGACCAACACCGCCAAAACACCTAATGCACCGCCCAGCGCCAGCGCGCCGACATCGCCCATGAACACCATCGCGGGATAGGCGTTAAACCACAAAAAGCCCAGTCCGGCACCGACCAAAGCGGCACAAAATACGATCAATTCCCCTGCATTGGGCAAATAGGGTATCGCCAGGTATTGCGAGAAAGTCACATGGCCGGATAAATAGGCAAAAATACCCAAACCGGTCGCAACCATTACGGTCGGCATAATCGCCAGGCCATCCAAGCCATCGGTCAGGTTGACGGCGTTGCTGGTTCCGACAATCACAAAGTAGGTCAGTACTATATATAACCAGCCCATATCCAACATGAAGTCCTTAAAGAACGGGACTATCAATTGTGTTTCTGCCGGCAGTATTGCGGTCTTATATAAGAACACAGCGGCCATTAAACCTATGACCGATTGCCAGGAGTATTTGGCTTTCGCCGACAAGCCGTCGCTGTTGCCCTTGACGACTTTTCTATAATCATCGATAAAACCGATCACACCGTAACCCAGAGTCACCAATAAAATAACCCAGATATAACGGTTGCCTAAATCAGCCCACAGCAGTGTACTGATTGCAATCGCGACCAGTATCAAGGTTCCGCCCATGGTAGGCGTGCCTTTCTTCTCGTAATGCGATTGAGGGCCCAACTCGCGGATACTTTGCCCGATTTTGTTGCTGCTTAGCTTCCTGATCATGACCGGCCCGATCATAAAAGAAATCATCAGCGAGGTCAGAGCCCCAAGAATGGCGCGAAAGGTCAGGTAATGGAATACCCTGAATCCGCCATC
>DATBQC010000938.1:0-1965 GCA_036561065.1 Methylobacter sp.
AGCAGTAATGACCGCTCTGTCTCATATACATGGCAGCGGGACGACGACCAACAGTGGGTATGGATTCGCATTCGGGGACGGTGGGAACAATCAAAAATCGATCGAGGCCGTGCAGCAAGCGCGCGCGCAAATTGGCAAGGATCTTGGCATCACCGATTCGCAGGCAGTCGACCGTGTATTGTCAGCTAGCATCGCAGCAAAGGCGAGCGCAGGAGCGGATATCGGCGTGGTGTCAGCAAAGGTTGAAACAGAGTTAAGAGCAGCCGGATCATCTAAATCGGCAGAACAAATTTCAGCTGCAATCAAAAAAACGCAGCAAATCATGGATTCGCATAGTATCAAGGATGCTGACGGTTTCATCAGTGATTTCAAAAAGACTGACACCTGGCAGAGAATGCATACTGGCGGGGATCAGGACGCGAAGCGGATCGAGTCTTCGATGACTACCGCGTACAGCGCACAATCCGCCGCATCGGTCGCGTTCAGGCAAGCTGACGAGCATCGCGAGACAGCGGAGAAAGCGGCGACGCTGGAATCGAAATTCGGGATCAATTTTGCAAATGCATTTGGTGTCTGGCTCAATCGCTATCACCCTGGCGTCATCGGCCCCAATCGCAATCCGTCTGACGAGCGCATGGCCGACCTGGGCGCCGAATTCATTCGTGATTCTGTCGTCGTCAAAAATGCCGACAATACCTTCAAAATGGTACAGCGAAGTGAAATGGGTGTGATGACGATCACGCCTGGATCCCACAAGGAAGCGGAACTCAAAGCGAGGTTGGGAGCGACCGAACTCGGGTCGCCCCGCGTTGCGGCCAACGACGCGGCCGCGTTAGATGCCGGGCGTGCGGCCAATGATCGTCAAGTCCTGGGCAGCGGTAGGATCGGCGCTGATACCAATGGAACTGCGCCACAGTCTGCCAGCGCGGCGCAAGCGCGATATGACGCGCACATGGCGGAAATGCAGGCAAAAATCAAGGCTGCCGGTGCTACGGTGTCCGGCGCCGCTTCGAAGGCACACGAGGAATTTAAGATACGTGCAAACGAAACTCACCCCATGCAAAACCTGGGACGTACGCCATGGAGCGATCATGGCGCGCTGGAACAACTGGAAAAAGATGCCGATGGCAAGAAGGCAGATACAGCGAAACCTACGGAACCGCACAGTCCAGTTGCCCCGCGGTTTGGACATCGTTCACGATTTGAAAAAGATACCCAGTCGACACCATCACCAACAACAAACAAGAAGGGTACGTGAATAGCATTCAATCATCGGAAGAATGGTAAAAATCATGCATTCCGAATGGATTTGCTGGGTTCAAGTCGGTCGTTTCAGGCGAGCCATCCTCGTCACGAGACCGCGGATGGCTCTCTGGCGCCACCCATTTCCACTTGCGTTCACTCTTCGGGCCAACGAAGAATAGGATGATGAGAGTGACGATTCCGACGGGTACAAGAATTGGTGAAAGCTTCGGGAACACGAAAGGTGCCGCAATGACGGGAACCGCAATGCAGAATTTCAAAGCCCTGCGAATTCCCCGAGCAGCACTTGCCTGAACCGTGGGCTTCTTTGGGCTGTCGGGTGTTGTTGAGAAACTCGTCATCGTCGCCTGAATGAAAATTCAAGATGCAAATACATGATCCATCAATCTAGCAAAAATTTCAAGAAAAGCAACCGCTCGGCAATTCGCCTATTCGCGCTTCGAATTGCTTCTCGCTGCAGCTTGCAAAAGCGTTTGAATTTTGCAAAACCATTTTCACGCAAATCGAAGATATTTCAGGCACCCCTCCTACCAAGCCATCTTATTAATTCCCGCGCAAGTGAGGCCGACATTGCATACGGAATCCGCAGTTCTTGCATAAGCTTGTTGATCCTGGAAAACTCGGTTCCACCACGCCGCTTAAAATTCCTGCGCGTCTATGTATAAGGGCCGCAATTTCATTTCTTTCCATCAGTCGTACCCG
>DATBQC010000939.1:0-5396 GCA_036561065.1 Methylobacter sp.
ATAAATACATAGCCAGCGGCAGCATTCATATCAAAGCCGACTATTTTCCCGATCGGCTTAAACAAATATTTGACGGTCTTATTGAAGTTGTCGAACGCTATCAGCCGGAGCAAATGGCTATAGAACAAGTGTTTATGCATAAAAATGCCGACTCGGCGCTTAAACTGGGTCAGGCCAGGGGCGCGGCAATTTGTGCGGTACAGACTACCGGTCTGCCGGTGTTCGAATATGCGGCCCGGCAAGTCAAACAGGCCGTGGTGGGCAAAGGCAGCGCCGAAAAAACTCAGGTTCAGCACATGGTGAAAATTCTGTTAAATATTCAAGGCGAGTTGCAAGCCGATGCCGGCGATGCGCTGGGCATCAGCATTTGTCATGCCCATTATCAGCAGACTGCACAGCGTTTGCAGCAAGGCTTGTTGCGGTGATCGGTTTCCTGCGCGGCAAGCTGGCGTTTAAAGCGCCGCCGTTGCTAATGCTTGATGTGAACGGCGTCGGCTATGAAGTCGAAGCGCCGATGACGACTTTTTATAATTTGCCTGCCATCGGTTCCGAGATCATATTGCACACCCATCTGGTGGTTCGGGAAGATGCGCATATCCTGTTTGGATTTTCCACCGAAGCGGATCGCTCAATGTTCAGAACCCTGATCAAGGTCAATGGCGTCGGTCCCAAGTTGGCGTTGACGATTTTGTCGGGGCAGAGTGCCGAAGAGTTCCATCGCTGCATCCATAATAATGATACCCAGGCCTTGGTGCGTTTGCCGGGAGTCGGCAAGAAGACGGCCGAACGCCTGGTTATTGAAATGCGCGACCGGCTCCCGGACTTAGGTGATTCAGCTGGTTCATCAGTGATCGGCGCCGATAAAATCCAGCCGCTTAATAATCCCAAACAGGAAGCGATCAGCGCCTTGTGCTCGCTGGGCTATAAGCCGCTGGATGCCGGTAAAATGGTGCAAAATATCAGCGTCGAAGGTAAAAGCTGTGAAGATATCATCCGGCTGGCATTGCAAGGCTCGGTAAGATGATCGAAAGTGACCGCATGGTGACTGCCCACAGTCATTCGGATGAAGAGCGCCAGGATCGGGCTATCCGGCCTAAGCGCCTGGCTGATTATATCGGCCAGAAAGAGTTGCGCGAGCAAATGGAAATTTTCATTCAGGCGGCAACGGCGCGACAGGAAGCGCTGGATCATGTGTTGATTTTCGGCCCTCCCGGTTTGGGCAAAACCACGCTGGCTAATATCATCGCCGCCGAAATGTGTGTTAAAATTCGTCAAACATCGGGCCCTGTGCTCGATAAAGCAGGCGATCTTGCGGCATTGCTGACTAATCTCGAGCCCCATGATGTGCTGTTTATTGATGAAATACATCGATTGAGCCCGGCGGTTGAAGAGATTTTATATCCGGCCATGGAAGATTATCAGCTGGATCTTATGATCGGCGAAGGTCCTGCCGCTCGCTCGATCAAGCTGGATCTGCCGCCTTTTACGCTGGTTGGTGCGACGACTCGAGCCGGGTTGCTGACCTCGCCGTTGCGGGATCGTTTTGGCATCGTTCAACGCTTGGAGTTTTACACCGTTGATGAGCTGGCGAATATTGCGGCGCGTTCTGCCAAGGTGCTGGGCATTGCGATGGAGCCGCGCGGCGCTCATGAGATCGCCCGCCGTTCTCGCGGAACGCCCCGAATTGCCAACAGATTGTTACGCCGGGTACGGGACTATGCGGAAGTAAAAGGCAACGGCACGATTACCGAGGAGCTGTCCTTTCAGGCTTTGGAAATGTTGAAAGTGGATAATAACGGCTTCGATTCATTGGATCGCAAACTGCTTATGGCGATGATTGAAGGTTTTGCCGGTGGGCCGGTTGGATTGGATACACTGGCCGCTGCGATCAGCGAAGAACGGGGCACTATTGAAGACGTCGTGGAACCGTATTTGCTGCAACAGGGCTTTATTATGCGTACGCCCCGAGGCCGCGTGGTCACCCAGAATGCTTACTTGCATTTTGGCTTGCAGCCCCCAAAACACTTGGGCGTATCTGAGGATTTGTTTGAATAATTTTATCTGGCCGGTACGGGTTTATTACGAAGATACCGATGCAGGCGGTGTGGTGTTTTATGCCAACTACCTGAAATTTTTCGAACGGGCCAGAACCGAGATGCTCAGGGCAATGGGTTATGAGCAGGATGAGCTGACTACTGTCGAAGGCATTATTTTTGTAGTGCGTTCGGTGCAGGTCGATTATTTGAGTCCAGCCCGGTTCAATGAACAACTGCAAGTGAGTGCAAAGGTGAGTATGGCTAAAAAAGCCAGTCTTACGTTTGAGCAAGTTATTACACGAGGCGATGACGTTTTATGCAAGGGCATAATTCGAATTGCCTGTTTGGATGCACAAACCATGCGTCCTAAAGCGATTCCTGAAACCTTATTTAGAGCAATTTTAGAGCATATAAGAAATGAACACTGATTTATCGATTTTCCATTTAGTTAAAGAAGCCAGTTTTGTCGTTCAATTTGTAATGATGATATTGCTGGCAGCATCGGTGTCATCGTGGACGTTTATTTTCACCAAGCGTAAAGAGCTCAACCGTGCGATTGAAATCACCGACGAATTTGAAGAGCAGTTCTGGTCCGGCGTGGTATTGGCCGATCTATACAGAAAGCTGGCGGCCAAGGATTTCGAGCCGGAAGGCATCGAGAAGATATTCCTGGCCGGGTACAAAGAATTCTCCCGGATGCGGCAGGCCGGTAATGTGGAACCTGGTGTGCAGGTGGAAAGCGCGCAACGGGTTATGCGTATCGAATTATCTCGCGAATTGGAACGACTTGATGAACATTTAGCCTTTCTTGCCACTGTCGGTTCGATCAGCCCTTACATCGGTTTATTCGGCACGGTATGGGGTATCATGAATTCCTTCATGTCGCTGGGTAACGTCAAACAGGCGACTTTGGCGCAAGTTGCGCCTGGTATTGCTGAAGCTTTGATTGCAACAGCTATCGGCTTATTTGCTGCGATTCCCGCTGTTATTGCCTATAACCGTTTTTCCACTCGGTTGGACAGATTGACCGGCCGATATGAACTGTTTGTTGAAGAGTTCGTCGTATTATTGCAAAGGCAGGCACACCAAAAATGAGCGCGCCACAAATGGGTAGAAAAAATGGGCGCCGAAAGCCCATGGCAGAGATCAATGTCGTTCCTTACATTGACGTGACTTTGGTGCTGTTGATTATTTTCATGATTACCACGCCGATGTTGCAGACAGGTGTGCAAGTCGAGCTTCCGCAAGCAGAGTCCGCAACCGTGGAGTCGGAAGGCGATAATTTGCCGGTTGTTGTGTCAATTAATGAACAGAGCCAATATTTTATTACCATCGATGATAAAGAGCCTGAGCTGGTACAGCCTGAAGAGGTGGAAGGCCGGGTGATGGCGGTATTAAGCCAGAAACCTAAAACTCAGGTTTTGATTGGGGCTTATAAGGGCATTGATTATGGTGTCGTAGTTACGCTGATGGCAGGATTAAAAAATGCTGGGGTGTCCAGCGTGGGTTTAATGACCAAGTCGGGCGAACAATAGATTTCGATGGATAGTAATAAAAAGAAATTTTCATGGCCAATCATTTTGGCGCTGGCTTTACATATTACTATTTTAGGCCTGTTTGCCTTAAGCGCGCTATTCAAGCCTGATAAACCAGAATCGAATGCGGCGCCGGAAATTATTCATGCTGAAATTGTCGATGAAACCAAGGCTAAGAATCCGGCTGAAGCTAAAGCGGAGCCGGTAAAGTCGGCTGAGACTCCGATTGAAGAAAAAAAGCCCGAAACAGAAGCTAAGCCAGAAGCCAAACCAGCAGCGGAGCATGCGCAAGCGGAAAAAGCCAAGGCCGAAGCAAAGCAAGCCGAAGTAGCCAAAGAAAAGGCCGAAGCGGCCGAGCGAGCCAAGGCTGAAGCCAAACAGGCCGAAGCGGCCAAAGCCAAAGCAGAAGCGGCCGCACAAGCCAAGGCCGAAGCCAAACAAGCGGAAGCTGCCAAAGCCAAAGCCGAAGCCGCAGCACAAGCCAAGGCCGAAGCCAAACAAGCCGAAGCGGCTAAAGCCAAAGCGGAAGCCGCCGAACAAGCCAAAGCTGAAGCCAAGCAGGCGGAAGCTGCCAAAGCCAAAGCCGAAGCCGCCGAGCAAGCCAAGGCCGAAGCCAAGCAAGCTGAAATGGCCAAGGCAAAAGCCGAGGCTGCAGCCCAAGCAAAGGCTGAAGCTGCCAAAGCGAAAGCGACGGCAGAAAAAGCTAAAGCGGAAGCTGCTGCACAAGCCAAGGCTGAAGCAGAACGAGCTGAAGCCGCCAAAGCGAAGGCAGCAGCCGAAAAAGCGGCGACAGAAAAAGCCAAAGCCGAAGCCGCTGCACAGGCTAAGGTCGAAGCGGAGCGGGCTGCAGCCGCCAAAGCGAAAGCAGAAGCAGAACAGGCAGAGGCAGCAAGGATGGCAGCCGAGCAGGCGAGAATGGATGCCGAGCAAGATCAGCTGGCTATCAAAACAGCCGCCGCAGCCATACGGCAAAAAGTAGCCCAGAGCTGGATACGTCCGGTTTCTGCTTCAGAGGGCTTAAAGTGTACAATTCAGGTTACATTGATGTCCGATGGCACAGTGATAGATGCCCGTGTTGTTGGTTCTAGCGGCGATGAAATTTTTGATCGTTCGGCGGAAAATGCGGTACACAAAGCATCACCACTTCCGGTGCCTAAAGATAAAGAATTGGCTACCAAAGAATTTAAGTCATTTAAGTTTTTGTTTGATCCGGATCGTTCCAGATAATCTGAAACAGGGTTGATCAGCACAAAGACAATGCCGATTATTTATGGTCTTTTTTCAGTTAAGTTACTGAGGTATACATGAGTTTTTTTAGAAAAATTTTATTGATTGTGCTGGTTGGTTGCTATGTGCCAAGCAGTTATGCAGAACTTACGATCGAAATTACTGAAGGCGTTGAAAGTGCCTTGCCCATTTCAGTGGTTCCTTTTGCGATGCAAGGCGCCGCGGGCGTTCCTGTGGATATCAGTTTTGTGGTCAATGCGGATTTAGGACGTAGTGGCTATTTTAAAACGCTGGATAAGCAAAGCATGCCGGGTCACCCCAGTACTGCGGAGGCGGTTCAGTTTAAGGACTGGCAGGCTTTAGGGCAGAATTATCTGGTTATCGGTCAGGTGGTTGAAGATCATGGCCAGTACAATGTTCAGTTCCAATTGTTTGACGTCTATAAAGGGCAGCCGCTGATGGGCTACCGTATGACCTCATCGGCGGCCGAGTTGCGCAGAACGGCTCACCATATCAGCGACCTTATCTTTGAAAAATTAACCGGCAAAAAAGGCGTTTTCAGCGGCCGGATAGCTTACATTACCAGCAGCAGGCAGGG
>DATBQC010000940.1:0-1564 GCA_036561065.1 Methylobacter sp.
TTTCGGCATATGAAAATGCATTATCCGGAAATCCGCTACCCCGTTGTGGATATATGGGGTCAGACACGATTTATCGAATCAATCGCGTACGATCTTATACTTATACATCACCCAGGCTATTCGCATTTGAACAAAATCTCGCTTTCCGGCCACCGACCCAGTGCGCCAGCAGGGATCTCTTTGCTGTGTACGAATTTCATTCTCTTGCCTTGTTGTACGCAGTATGTTTCCGCCTCCTGCAATCCTGCCGATTTGAGCGAATCAGTTGATACCAAAAAGCTATTTCCTTGACGCGCTATCGTGTACAGACCGTCTCCCTGCGGAATGACACCAGTTGTAGGAACCGCGCAACTTCCGAGGAATGCGGTAGCGAGAACTGGGAGGTGCACATTTATTTTCCGCATATTTTTCATAGTTGATGTTCATGCAGGTTGTCAGCGACAAACTCCAAGCCTGTGCGTCGAAAAACGCCGTTCATTTGTTCTTGCGTAAGGTGCTTGGACCAACTTGAGGAGTTTACATACTGCGGGGAAAATTCTTCGTGCGGGGCGGCGAGGTTGGTGCGCGCTTCGGCAAGGATAAGGCCTTCCCACAGTTCAGGCCAGGTATCGACTTCATTGAGTTTGAATGCAGTGATGACCTGGTAGCTGGTGAATTCGCGGCTCACCACCAGGACGTCGTCCATGTCGATGAAGATGATAGGCTGCAAGCTGCTGGTCACTGCGCCGTCTCCCTGACGATTGCGACGCGCCTGTTCGTCTGTCGGCTTTGCCGACGCAGCGCGTCGTTTTGTTTCTTCAATAGTAGTGGGCGTTGTGGGTGTTGGTCAACTTGTAATTGGGGTTGTATTTTGATGTGTATTAAATTGGGCTGTCGTTTATGGCAACTGCATAAGTGTATGGACGAGCGCGCGCCCTTAGCGCGCGTCGCTGCCCGCTGGGCGGGCAGCAAATGGGCGATTCGAAGCTGGCTCGGCAAGCATCGGATCGCCGTCCTGCCGAGCCCTTCGAATTGCCCGCGTGGAGTCCTCATCGCACATGGGAACTGACTCCACGCATATCTAAAATTTTGAAGCGCAATTACCCTGCCCGAACTCCGCTATCGATCGACTACATCACAAATTTAAAAACAGTGCCGTTACCAAAATTGCCGCCATTGCTGGTTACGCCATAGAGGTTTCCATCACGAGCCTGAATCAACTGACCATACGGGTTTGATCCGTCGCTACCCGAAAATGAATGGAGCACTTTTTCCGTACCTGTCGTATTGAGTTGGTAAATCGTGCCGTTATTATTTACCCCGCCGGCATTGGTCGAACCGTACAGCTTTCCGTCGGAAGCAAGCAATAGTGCGCCGTTGGGTTGGCTGCCATCACCAGGCGCTCCGCCGAACGAGTAAAGAGTCGATACCGAGCCAATTGAGGAAATCTTGAACACGGTGCCCTGGTTATGGGCGCCTCCGGAGAAAGTGGTGCCGTACAGATTCCCGGCACTGTCCTGAATCAGATTTGATCTGGGACTTGCGCCATCTGCCGTGCCTGCTGCGCCAAAGGAATAGAGAACGC
>DATBQC010000941.1:0-2577 GCA_036561065.1 Methylobacter sp.
AAGCGGTTTAGTTCAAATTCGCCTTGAGCAACAGTTAAACGAGTCGTCATGGTTCAAGCACGTGACATGAATTTCCCTGTCTCGGTATTGATCTTGATCAACTCCTCAGGCTCCAGATATTCAGGCACTTGAACCTCCAGCCCGGTAGTCACTCTGGCGGTTTTGGTGCGCCCGGATGCCGTTGCCCCCTTGATGGCCGGAGCTGTCTCAACTATCGGCAGCACCACGGAGCTGGGCAGTTCAATACCCAGCACTGCATCATCCACCAACAAGGCCACAATACCCTCCAAGCCTTCGGTCAAATAGTCGATTTGGCCTTCCAAGTCATCACTGCTTAAACTGTACTGAGTGTAATCTTCCATATTCATGAAGATATAATTATCCCCGTCGATATAAGAAAACTGCACCTTGGCTCTCACCAGATCGGCATCCTTGAAAAAATCATCCCCTTTTAACGACTCATCCAGCTTTTGGCCGGTTTTAAGGTTAGTAAAACGAATCTTGTACAAGGTTGACGCACCACGAGACGAAGGACTTTTGGCATCGACCTGCTTAACCGCGTGCGGTATGCCGTTTATTTCAACCACCATGCCTCTTTTTAAATCACTAGCTTTTGCCACGCAAAACTCCTCTCGATTAAACTTGCAGGCAAATGCACAGCAAGGGTTTATATTTGTGTACCGGTCTAAAAACCACCATCAAGCGCCATTATATCGTAGAATTTGCAGTTAAAGCCGCTCTTTGGCTATCTTGTAGCGCTTGCGTAGCGTTTCATTTTCAATACTAACCAGCGAACAATTTGAACCATGTCAGATAAAAAACCCACCCTCGGTTTCGTCGGTATCGGCCTGATGGGCAAGCCGATGACTTTGCGTCTGCTGGATGCAGGCTTTATCGTCAATGTCTGGAACCGTAATCCTGAAAAGCTTCAGCCGGTGACTAATGCAGGTGCCAAAGTCTGCTTATCCGTTGCCGAACTAGTCCAAGCCTCCGAGGTAATTATCCTGTGCTTGGCCGATACGGCTGTCGTCGAATCGATTGTGCGCAATGATATTTTAGCGAACGGCGCAGCGGGCAAGTTGCTGATTGACTTGTCCAGCATCCACCCGGAAAACACCCGGCAATTAGCCTCACTGTTGTATGAAAGATGCGCCATGGGCTGGGTCGATGCGCCGGTTTCCGGTGGCGTTTCTGGTGCAGAGCAAGGTAATCTCGCGATTATGGCGGGCGGCACCCCCGAAAATATCGAAGTCGCCCGGCTCGTCCTTGCACCGCTATACAAACAATTAACCCATATGGGTGAAGTGGGTTCAGGCCAGATCACCAAGATCTGTAACCAGATGATCGTCAGTTGCAATGTGCTGGTTATCGCCGAAATGATGGCGCTGGCCAAACAGGCCGGTGTTAATACGGCGCAAATCCCCGCTGCGCTGGCTGGCGGTTTTGCCGACTCCAAGCCCTTGCAGATCGTCGGGGCAGAAATGGCGGCAGAGACCTTTGAGCCGGTCAAATGGCGGGTTAAAACATTGCTGAAGGATTTGAATATGGCAGTTGATTTGTCCACAAAACAGGGCAACGCCGTCCCCATGTCCGCGCTGGCCTCGCAACTGATGCAACTACACGGCAGCCACGGTTATCTTGAACAAGATCCCGCCACCTTAATCAAACTCTACACTAAAACCGATGCTTAACTTTACCGCCAATCTAAGCCTGTTGTTTACCGAAGTTGCGCTTATCGACCGCTTCAAGACAGCCAAGCAAGCGGGCTTTAATGCTGTTGAAATCCAATTTCCTTACGAGTTAAGCGCAGCCTCCATAAAAGACAAACTGGATCAATATGACTTAAAACTGGTTTTATTTAATGTAGACGCTGCCGATTTATTACAAGGCGGCGAGGGGCTTGCCTGCGTACCCGAAAAGCGCGATCGATTTAAGCAAGCCCTCATTCAAACTGTCGAATACGCCAAGCTGTTAAAACCGGAAGCAATCAACATTCTGCCGGGGCGCTGCCGGGATAACAGCCGCTTGGCGCACTATCTGGACACCTTTAAGGAGAATTTATGTTTCGCCGTCGATGCCTTTTCGCCGCTGGGCATTAAAACTGTGTTTGAAGCAATCAACACTCATGACATGCCCGGATTTATCATCCATAGCGGCGCACAAATGCTTAGCGTATTAGAAGAGCTGAAGCGCCCTGAACTGTTTATGCAGTACGATATTTATCATATGCAGATGATGGGTGAAAATCCTGAGACATTTATTACCGAACATGCCGATAAAATCGGCCACATCCAGTTTGCCGATTGCCCGGGACGCGGGCAACCCGGTACCGGCCGGATAGACTTCGAGCGGTTGTTTTCAGCCATTGAGAGCTCGGCCTATGCTGGTTGGGTCGGTGCTGAATATAAGCCGGTTGGAACTACGGCTGAAAGTTTAGATTGGCTTAAGCACTTAAAAGCTTAAAAAGCATTACCACGAACGACTGTATGGATACAGGAGATAGAGCACCGACAGTAGGCGCTTTAGGCGACGCAGGAGCAGTTGCCGAGACACGAAGAACACGAAGTTTTATATTTT
>DATBQC010000942.1:0-1741 GCA_036561065.1 Methylobacter sp.
CGTTCATGTAAAAGCTTATCAAGTCCCATTGTTCCGGCGCCAAGTTAGATACCCAAACGGGCATTAGCTTCACGCCGAAGCCATATCTGCTGCCCTTGGTGTCTTGGCATATTCTGGGGAAAAGCAGCTTAGGCGGCTCCGGTTTTGTTGTGCCGTCTTCGGCGAACTCTAGCCCTGCATAAAACGAACTCGCGGCAATATCTGCAAGTTGAAGGCCAGCGCGTATATTATTTGGGTATTGATACATCTCCGTTGTGTCCACAACAGCCCAATTGAGATCGAATCTATCATTGAACAACAAGCCAAGCCTACTCTGATCACCGATGTATTTATAGTATGCCTTAATGTCATCTATTTGCACGCCGCCACGGTCTGAAAATTCAAAACGAATTGTTCTAGTCTCTTCATAATCCTTTAACGATCTAACGCCGCAATATGATGTAATTCGTTCTAGAAGAAGCTTCGACATCCAGCAATAAAACCAAGCGGTTCTATTCACTTTTGCTTTCTCTGCTCTTATATTTTTATAGCCTTGCATGTTGCGTTTGTGAGATATCAAAACGAATATGCGCACATTAAGAGATGCGAGCGCCTCGCATACTTTTATCTTCTTCTCATAGCTAAGCTTATAATAGTGGATTTGAGTTAGCTGGTGTTGATTTAGATTATTGATTATATCTTTGACCCATCCAAGAACCTCGTTTTCTCGTTCTGATTTTATCAGAACGCAAGACATTACCATCCATTCTGATGCCCCGCGAACACCGTGGCCCCGAATTTGTCGGAGGCCGTCGTCGCCGGCCTCATCGATGTATGCTATATATCCGACAGGAGGCATTGCTATGACTCGGGCGAGGAAAAACGTGGCAGAGACCATACCGGATCAAAGCAAAAAATTCATCGAAGCCGCGCGCGAACTCGGCTGCGACGACGACCCCGCGCATTTCGACGAAGTGCTGAAGAAGGTCGCGCGGCATAAGCCAGACGGCGGAGAGCCGGCTAAGCCGGCCCCTCGATCTGCGCCGTCGAAAGAGCAGAAATAGCGAGCTGAGCAAAAGAAGGAGCAATTTGCCCGTCTTTGACTTCTTTCTTTAAATATCCAGCAAATTTCCCGCCATCAAGGTATGTGTCTTGTAACCACTCTCTGTAGTGACCGAGAGCAAGAAATGGATAGCACCAAGCCTCTTGTGGATTCGACTTCGCCTGAGGGTGGCTTTCTGGATACTTATGCGGCCATTTTTCCCTTGAGCCATATGACTCATCGAGCGTGTTTTCAGACCAATATTTACTCCAATGAATTCCTATTGATATATCAACGATGAAGTTCTAATCTATGTCAGCTCCTGCCATAATTAGTTCATAAAATATGGTGTGCGCTTCGTTGAATACACTAAAATATCCTTTTGGCGCGGACTGATGGTTCAATGCGACGCGCTCATGCCACTTCGTGAACTTATGCGTTCTCGCGCCGCTCGGGTCATATCCTACCTGAGAGTAGATGAGTTCTCTAAGTTTCGAGCCTGCAAGGGTCCTGAAGTTATCTCTCGCCTCTGGTTGACAGTTGGTGCCAGCGTCAAACGCGTAATACTCAAGGACAGCTAGGCATATGTCCGCAGGGTAACAGAAATGGACCTTGCCCTTATAGGCGACCTCAATGTGAGGTTTGGTGGTGGCTGCGCCAGACTTGTTGAGAATTGACTTGATCGCCGCTATACGCGGCTTCTCGGGCTCTTCGTTCCAT
>DATBQC010000943.1:0-1838 GCA_036561065.1 Methylobacter sp.
ATATCCTCAGCCATCGTTCCCAAGTAGCATCTACAATATGGATGGCTGGGATCCCGCATCAGCTACCAATCTCAATATGGCTCGAACCTGGATCGCCGAAGTTCAAAAAAGAAACCATACGATGAAATATGTAGATAAGCCGAGCGGCAGTAATACAATTGAGAATAATCAATGGCAATTAGCTGCAACTGCGGCCAAAAATGCGAGTAACCTTAGCCCTGCAGACGTTCGGAATTTCTTTATCAGGCAGGATGGCGTTGGGCCGCAAGCACCTGGCTGGTCTGGCGGCTCGAAACCGTACAAGAGTTTTGGGCCGTTCTTGAATACGGGTGGTGGAGATGTGCCACGCGGCAAGAACACTTATATTGACTTTTATAAGGGGGTTAAGTGAAAAGCTGCTTATTGATCCTTGCGGGTATATTCCTGATTGCTTCACAAGCAGATGCAGGGCAACCGGATTGTAGTCAATTCAAAGCGTTTAAAGGAACGGTCGATCATTATTACAAAGTGGTAAGAACCGATTTTCGACCAGCCATGAATGGGATGTCGAATTTTCCGTTGGCGGCATCTTGTTTCTTGGTGCGCGACCTTAAACAGGTTAGCCAAAAAAGATTAAGGACAGAGCAAACTGATTCAGTGAAGTCGATCTGGGCTCTTCGAGGATTGCGATACTTGACGAATTGCAAAGATTTCAGAGGACGACTCATTCATGAGGAGTTATTAGATCCGAAGGGCGATCGCGGGGAATATCTTTTGCGCGATGGAGCTGACAAAGTTCCATTCTTCAGGACCTGGATGTCACACGATACTTCAGTCGTTGCACCTGCAGAAGTGCAGCAACAGATCATTTCGGAATGGCAAGATTGGTATGCGTCAGAGGCGGCAACGTTTTCTTTTCAACAATGCGCAAGCGTGAATGACTGGTACTTCTAGGCCTCCTCGTGATTAGTTGGGTCGGCCTGGGAAGCCACCAACCCTACTTGGCTAAATAGGTGCGGTAACCCCGGGTTTGAAGGCAAACGCAAACACCGCTGCGAGTGCCAGCAAAGCAAAAGACACCAGATAATTCCAAGCCATCTTCTCTTTTAGATAAATAATGGCGAAGATGATGAACACGGTAATGGTAATCGCTTCCTGGATGATCTTGAGTTGAAAGCCGGTGAATTCACCGAAGCCGAGGCGGTTTGCAGGCACGGCAAAACAATACTCGATCAACGCGATAGACCACGACACCAGTATCACTTGCCACAGCGGCCATGAATGGCCGTATTTCAAATGCCCGTACCAGGCGAAAGTCATGAAGATGTTGGAGATAATGAGCAGGATAACGGTGGTCATAGTAGTGGTGTCCGGAAGTGGCGATGAGTTGGTGAAAAAGGTTAGAATTTATCCTATTTGATATGGATAGGCCAATGCTCACAGAAACCACAGCAAAACAGTTCGCACAACACTGGGTACAGGCGTGGAACAGCCTTGATCTGGACGAGATCATAAGCCACTACACGGAAGATGTGGTCATCACCTCGCCCGTTGCCAAAGCATTGCTCAGCTTGCCGAACGGCGAAGTCAAAGGCAAGGTCGCCCTGCGCAGTTATTTCAAGCGCGCGCTGGAGGCTCACCCTGATCTGAGATTCGAACTGAAAGACGTCATGTGGGGAATATCCAGCGTGGTGTTGTATTACGTCAACCACAAAGGCACGCATGTCGGCGAATTCATGGAGCTGGATGCGAGCGGGAAAGTGGTGCGTATGGTGGCGAATTACGGTAGTTAGATTGATGAAGTCACCATCCCAAATCACTGAAAAAAGAAACCGGCCATTGAGCCGGTTTTTTGTTGT
>DATBQC010000944.1:0-2110 GCA_036561065.1 Methylobacter sp.
AGGCAATTACCCCGTAAAGCTGACTGAAATGAATGCGGTTATTTCAACTCTGGCGCAATTTAAACGGGTTATGGATCATCAATACGACGATACCAACGATCATCATACTGCTGATTTTTCAATGAACGGTTTCTTTGATGACCCTGATGACTATATGGCCGCGACTGCTCCCGTTAGTCTTGCGTCATTTCCTCCATCCTTGGAGGACGCCTCAAAAAGCACGGCTATAGAGCAACCCAAGAACCACACCCCTAAAGCGGCAAAAACGGGAACATCAATCGAAGACGTTAGTTTTAAGATGCCGGCTGCCTCAGCGAGCAAACCTGAAGTCGTTGAAAAACCCGTACCGGATTCTTTTGACATGCCGGTTTCCCCAAAAAAAGCTGACCCCGGCATCATTTTCAGGGCTTATGATATCCGGGGCATCGTCGGTAAAACCCTGACTAAAGAGGTAGTTTACGACATCGGCCGTGCGTTGGGCACCCAGGCTAAAGAGCAGGGCTGTAAAACCGTCGTAGTCGGTCGGGATGGCAGAACCTCCAGTCCTGCTCTCGCGGAAGCACTGGTCAACGGGATTATTGCAACCGGGCTCAATGTGCTGGATATCGGCATGGTGCCCACGCCGGTACTATATTTTGTGGCAAGACATACCGAAGGGCGTTGCGGCGCGATGGTTACCGGCAGCCATAATCCCGCCGATTACAACGGCCTGAAGATCGTCATCAACGGCGAAACCTTGGCCGGTGAAAAAATCCAGCAACTTAAAAGCTGCATTGCCAATCAGGCATACGCAACAGGCACACCCGGCAGCATCGAACAGAACAGCCAATTCAGTACTGAATACCTCGGCGTTATTTCTGAGGATATACATATCGGTCGCCCCATGACCGTGGTACTGGACTGCGGCAACGGCGTTGCCGGCGAGCTGGGACCAAAACTTTTGAAAACATTGGGCTGCGAGGTGCAGGAACTGTTCTGCGACATCGACGGCACTTTCCCCAATCACCATCCTGATCCGAGTAACCCCAAGAACCTGACCGAATTGATTGCAACGGTCAAACATTACAAGGCCGATATCGGCATCGCTTTTGACGGCGACGGCGACCGGTTGGGTGTGGTCGATTCAAACGGCAAGATCATCTGGCCGGATCGGCAAATGATGCTGTTTGCCAAGGATGTACTGTCTGGCAAACCCGGATCTGAAATTATTTACGATGTGAAATGCACCCGCCATCTGGCCGACCAGATTATAAAATTCGGCGGCAGGCCGACCATGTGGAAAACAGGGCATTCCTTAATGAAAGCCAAGCTTAAAGAAACCGGCGCAAAGTTGGCCGGTGAAATGAGCGGGCACATTTTCTTTAACGACCGCTGGTTCGGTTTTGATGATGCATTGTATTCAGCGGCGCGTTTGCTAGAAATACTGTCCAAAGATACGCGCAGCAGCGCCGAAGTATTTGCCGATTTTCCCGACAGCATCAATACCCCGGAATTGAATGTGGCGCTGGAAGAGGGCGAAAACTTCACCTTTATCGACAGCCTGTTTAAGGCCGCCAATTTTACCGGCGGCAGAATCACTGATATAGACGGCATGCGTGTCGACTTTCAGGACGGCTGGGGGCTGGTACGGGCATCCAATACCACCCCGTCGCTAGTTATCCGTTTTGAGGCTGATTCGGAAGCGGCAATGCACAGCATTCAGGAGCAATTCAGGCAGTTGATGAAGAAGATCAAGCCCGATATTGCCTTGCCGTTCTAATAAACCTGTAAGGTGTATTGCTAGAGCAGCCCAGCCCGGTCGCTCCGGCTATTAACCCTATAAAGTTAAGTGGTACTCAACTCAGATTCTTGTACAATAGCCTCGCTATAGTGAAATAGTAGTTTACAGTCCCAGTTTCTTAATTCAGGAAAAAATAATGAACAAAATAAAACTATTACTTGCGTTAACCTTGTTTTGCTTTTCAAGCGCGACTGTATTTGCCGACACGCTGGTTTCTAATAAAGACCTGATCGGTAGTTGGTTTCTGGAATACACAAAAAAATCCCCTGAAGATACTGAAAAAAAACCTATGGGCATGACCTGGGTCATTGATAACAGCCAGCTAACCCA
>DATBQC010000945.1:0-3301 GCA_036561065.1 Methylobacter sp.
CATTGTTATGGCTGCACGGCAGGGCAGGGAAGCAGTTGCGGTGGCGCAATCAACTGATTTGATAAGATACTTTTCCACCACGAAGATGTGATTGCCTTGCGTGCCTGACAAGGACAGCCGTGCAGGGAACAGCCGTTAATCAAGGACAAGCGACAAGACGCAGTTGATTCGGTAAATATTTCGGGAGGTCAAGCCGGGCGGTGCATCGCTATTTTCGATAATGATGGCTAGTTTGCGAGGTGATGGGCTAGATGCCTGATTTCCCCAGCCCTTGCTTGTCCTTAGCCTTCTTGCAAGAGACGGTTAGAAGTGAATCATTAAACAGTCGACATGAGTGGTAGATGAAATAAGGATGATGTCACCGAACTCAGGATGTTTGACGCACTTGGCCGCCAACATTCCTGCATAGTCAACTCTTTCAACTTCATCATAAATATCTTCGGAGATTTCTGAGTATTGCTGTATTGTCAGTGGAGTTATCTTTGCTGTTTTCATTTGGATAGTCTCCGATAGGTTAAAAACAATGTGGGCAATAGAATGGATAGTGCTGTTTTGCTATCGCTCACGGCATATTCCTTTTACATTATGGGGATTCAAATCTAACATATACAAATGTATAAAAATAGGTGGTGTCTCACACTATTGATAAATGCACATATTGGTAAATTCTCCCGCATTAATAAAAAGTGCAGTCATGATGGTAATCTATTTTGCTAATGAAGCTATTGGCAAAATGGGCATAAGATACTGGTTTTTCTGTTGTGTATATTATGAGCTGTCTTATAAAAGGCACATTGCTGTTAGAATATTTACCAACGGATTTATCGAACTGCGCCGTATGTTACCAGGATAAAGTGTGAGCCCCGAGTTGCCAGAAAATAGTTTTGACCTGAAGTCGTTTTTAAAAAATCTGACCACGCGCCCCGGCATTTACAAGATGCTGAATGACCAAGGCGAGATTATTTATATCGGCAAGGCCAAGAACCTTAAAAACCGCGTTTCCAGCTATTTTAAAAAGCAATCCGCATCGACCAAGCAACAGACGATGGTCGCCAAGATTGCGACCATTGAGGTTACGGTCACGCATACCGAAGGCGAGGCGCTGTTGCTGGAATGCCAGCAGATCAAGCGCCACAAGCCCCGCTACAATATTTGCTTAAGGGATGATAAATCCTATCCTTATATCTACCTGTCCAGCGAACATGATTTCCCCCAGATCACCCTGCATCGCGGCGCGAAAAAGAAAAAGGGCAAGTATTTCGGCCCTTATCCGGGTATCGGCGCAATCAAGGAAAGTCTCAAGTTATTGCAACGGATTTTTCCGATCAGGCAGTGCGACGACTCAATCTACAACAACCGTTCCCGGCCTTGCTTGCAGCATCAGATAGAGCGCTGTACTGCGCCGTGCGTCGGTTTGGTCGACAAGGCCGCCTATGCGCATGATGTCGACAGCACGGTGCTGTTTTTGGAAGGCAAGGGCGGTCTGCTGATCGACCAATTGATAGTTAAGATGGAGCAGGCGGCGGCGAGTCTTGAATTTGAGCAGGCTGCAGGTTTCAGGGATCAGATCTTAAAATTGCGCTCGGTGCTGGAAAAGCATTTTGTTCACGGCGAACGCGGCGATGTCGATATTATCGCCTGCGCGACCAAGGCCGGTGTTGCCTGTGTGCAGGTGTTTTTTATCCGCAACGGCCAGCATTTAGGCAATAAGGTGTTTTTCCCCAAGATCACCGACGAGCATGATCCGGCGGCTATTGTTCAGGCGTTTATTCCGCAATATTATCTGGATAAACAAGCGCCGCATGAATTGATCGTCAGCCATCAGCCGGAAGAAGCCGAGTTGTTGATGGAAGTGTTGGCGGCTCAAGCGAAGCATGCGGTGGCTATTTCTCACAACGTCAGGGGCGAGCGCCTAAAATGGCTGCAAATGGCTTGCACCAACGCCGAAAACTCATTGTTGAGCAAGTTATCCGATAAGCAGGGGATTTATGCCCGGTTCCTCAGTTTGCAGGAAGAGTTGGGCTGCACGGAACTACCAAAACGCCTGGAATGCTTTGATATTAGTCACACTCAAGGCGATCAGACGGTTGCATCCTGCGTGGTTTTCGACCGGGAAGGGCCGGTAAAGTCGGCTTATCGCCGATTTAATATCGAAGGCATAACCGGCGGCGACGATTATGCAGCCATACATCAGGCGGTGTTCAGGCGTTTTAAACGACTGAAACAAGGCGAGCATGCCGCGCCGGATATATTGCTGATAGACGGAGGTAAAGGCCAGGTGCATGAAGCACAAAAGGCACTGGCGGAATTAGACATAAACAATGTTATGATAGTCGGTGTTTCTAAGGGGCCTGATAGAAAGCCCGGTATGGAAAAGCTGATATTGGTGGATCAAGATCAGCCGATAAATATAAAGCCGGGAGCCAGCGGTTTGTTGTTGATTCAGCATATTCGCGATGAAGCGCACCGGTTTGCAATAACAGGACACAGGCAGCGCCGGGGCAAGGCTAAAAAACAATCGGCTATGGAAGCCATACCGGGATTGGGGCCTAAACGGCGGCAGATTTTATTGAAACAATTTGGGGGGCTGCAAGGTATTTCACAGGCTGGCGTGGATGCACTTTGCAGTGTGGACGGTATAAGCCGTCAACTGGCACAACGGATTTACGAACTATTTCATCATCAAGATGACAATTGAATTTAACTTACCGACAAATCTCACGCTGTTAAGGATCGCGTTAATTCCGTTATTAACCGTGGTTTTTTATCTGCCTTGGGCCTATTCCAATCTTGCCTGCATGCTGATTTTTCTGGCGGCTGGGATTACCGACTGGCTGGACGGTTATCTTGCCAGGAAAATGCAACTGGAAACGCCGTTTGGTGCGTTTTTAGACCCGGTAGCTGACAAACTGATGGTGGCTATGGTTTTGGTATTGATTGTGCAGCAGCAGGGCAGCCCTTATCTGGCTATCCCGGCTGCCGTCATTATCGGTAGGGAAATCACCATCGCCTCACTACGGGAATGGATGGCGGAGATCGGCCAGCGGGCGCAGGTTAAAGTTTCCCAATTAGGCAAATGGAAAACTACCGCGCAAATGCTGGCGATCGGCATGTTGCTGTATCGTGATGATTTGCTGGGAGTGCCGATAAATTATTGCGGCTACGGCTTGCTGTATATCGCGGCGACATTGACCTTATGGTCAATGATTAATTACTTGAGGGCAGCACTGGCAGTGCTGACCGCAAAATAAATATTTATACAATCGATTCAATAACGAATCGATTGGATTTTCACTAACAC
>DATBQC010000946.1:0-2847 GCA_036561065.1 Methylobacter sp.
ATTTCAGCGTGTAGGATGGGTAGAACGCAGTGAAACCCATCTCAATGAGTGAATTAAGATGGGTTTCGTTACCACTATAACCATTCTGCAGCGCTTGAAAAATCCGCGTAAATCAGCCCAATCCGTGTCGCCTAGAGGCGCCTACTTTTGGCATCTGTGTTCTATTTTAAAATCCCATCACTGCCTCAAATCCTTAACAACCCGCACCACTTCATTATCTCCAGCAATAGTTTCGATACTGAACCCCAGCTTGGTCACCAGCGACAGCATTGGCTTATTAACCGCCAGCACCTCGCCTTCAAAGAACGACATGCCTTTGGCCTTGGCGGTTTGCAACAAAGTTTTCATTAGTTTGGTGCCGATGCCCAGATGCTGACAGTCGTCGGCAACCACCAGCGCGAACTCCACCGAATGGCCGTCCGGGTTGACCATGTAACGGCCTACGCCTAATTCACTCGGCATGTTTTTATCGTCGGCTACAGCGACAAACGCCATCTCGCGGTCGTAATCGATCTGGGTGAAACGCACCACCATTTCCGGCGTCAGTTCCTGCAAGGCCTGCATGAAACGGAAATATTTGGTGCGCTCGGATAAGCGGTGGACAAAGTCTTTTTCCATGCCCGCATCTTCAGGGCGAATCGGCCTGATGGTGATATTGCTGCCGTTGGTTAATTGATATTGCTGGATTAGTTCATGCGGATAAGGGTGAATCGCCATGTGCGAATAAGGGCTTAGCTGATGCGATGTTTCTGCTTTAATGCGGGCATCAACAGCGATTACGCCGTGTTCGTCAACGATCAGCGGATTAATATCCAGCTCCAAAATCTCCGGCAGTTCGCTGACCATGGTCGATACATTCAGCAATACATCGACCAGGGCTTGTTTGTTGGCTGGGGGCAATTGACGGAATTCCCCCAAGTATCTGGCCGCCTTGGTTTTGGCGATCATTTGCTCAACCATATAGGCATTGAGTGGAGGCAGGGCGACGGCATTGTCCTGCAAAATTTCCACCATCGTGCCGCCTAGTCCGACGCTGATCGCCGGGCCGAATACCGGATCCCTGACCACTCCGATCATCAGCTCGCGGCCGCTGGCGGATTTGAACATCGGCTCAACGGTCATGCCGACTTCGGTAATCTCAGGATATTTTTGCTTGATCGCCGCTTCCATTTCCATGAAGTTGTGCGAAACTTCCTGGACGCTGCCGATGTTAAGCCGCACCCCGCCGATGTCTGATTTATGGCTGAACTCGGCCATATTGATTTTCAACACCACCGGAAAGCGCAGCGTTTCGGCGGCAATCATCGCATCCTTGGCGCTGGAAACTTTGATGGTCTGGTTGACCGGAATATGGAACGCGGCAAGGATGGCTTTGGCTTCCTGCGCGGTTAAAACTTGGCGGCCTTCCGAAAGCACCCGTTCGATAATCAAGCGAGCACCGGTAACATCGGGTGTCGCCAACTCATCGGTAGGGGAGGGGATCTGTTTCAGCAGGATTTGATTCTGGGTGTAGCTGGCCAGGAATGAAAACGCATCGACAGCGATTTCCGGAGTACTGAAATGGGCTACTTTGCTATTGGCAAACAGGTTGCGGCCTTCCTGAACCCGCGCGCCGCCCGTCCATGAGGCCAGCACCGGTTTTTTGCTGGTTTTTGTGGCTTCGATGACGCATTCGGCGACTAGCGTTGGATTGGTCATTGCCTGAGGTGTCAGGATAACCAAGATTCCGTCGATATTCTTGTCTTTAAGGCAGATTTCCAGCGCTTTCTGATAGCGTTCCGAGGTTGCATCGCCCAGAATATCGACAGGGTTATCATGAGACCAATGCACCGGCAATACCTCGTCCAGCGCGGCGATGCTGGCAGGACTCAGCTCCGCCATTTGCACTCCGACATCTTCGGCGCGGTCGGTGCTCATCACGCCGGGTCCGCCGGCATTGGTGATAATCGCCAAGCGGTCTTTTTTCACCACATAATTGTTAGCCAAGACGCGGGCGGCGGAAAACAATTCGTTGATGCTGTAAGCCCTGACTACACCGGCCCTGGCAATCGCCGCATCGAACACGTTGTCGCCGCCGACCATCGCGCCGGTATGCGACATGGCCGCCTTGCAGCCAGCTTCATGACGGCCTGACTTGATCAGGATCACCGGTTTTAGGCGCGCCGCGGCTTTTAGGCCGCTCAAAAAACGGCGGGCATCGCGGATGCCTTCGACGTACATCAAAATGCCGGTGGTTTTGCTGTCGGTCGCCAAATAATCCAGCACTTCGCCGAAATCAATATCCGCCGCACCGCCCATCGACACCACAGTCGAAAAGCCGATGTCCTGGGATTTAGCCCAATCCAGAATCGCCGTGCATACCGCGCCGGATTGGGACAATAGCGCTAGATTGCCGTCCTTAACCGTGCCGTCGCCGAAGGTCGCATTCAACTGTCCGCTGGGGCGAATCACGCCCAGACAGTTCGGGCCGATGATGCGGATACTATAGCGATGGGCGATGTCCAGAACTTCCTGTTGCAGCCGCTTGCCCTCCGCGCCCAGTTCGCCAAAACCGGCGCTGATAATAATCACGGAGGTAACGCCTTTTTCGCCGCACTGGCGCATCACGCCGGGGACGCTGGGGGCTGGCGTGGCTATCACCACTAAGTCGAGATCCTCGGGTACCAAGTTGAGATCGGGATAAGCTTTTAGGCCTAATAAAGTTTCCCGTTTATTGTTGACCGGATAAAGCCCGCCCTTAAAACCCGCCTCCTGCATGTTAAGCAACAATCGGTAACCCACGCTTTCCTCGCGCTCGGATGCACCAACGATAGCAACGGATTTGGGGGTAAAAAAACGGTTCAGATA
>DATBQC010000947.1:0-2216 GCA_036561065.1 Methylobacter sp.
CTTACTTCACCAATAGTGAAATAGCGCTTTGCCGGAATGGGCGGCAGTGGGGTTTTACTTACGGCTTCCGGCATAAGTTTGTTCCACAGTGGTCTTTAACTTTTGACTTGCGTGGAATGTCACAACGCGACGCGCTGTGATAGGGATACCTTCGCCGGTCTTGGGGTTACGACCAGGTCGTTCGGATTTTTGACGCAACTCGAAATTGCCGAAACCAGACAGTTTTACAATCTCACCATCTTCCAGCGACGTGCGGATCTCCTCAAAAAAGGCTTCCACCATGTCTTTGGCTTCACGCTTGTTCAGTCCGACCTGTTCAAACAGCATGTCGGCTAAATCTGCTTTAGTTAGTGTCATACATACCCTCTTGCGTATAATTTTATCAATTGCGTAAAACTGCGCCAAATTTCTGCGACAACAAATCAACCAGCTTTGCTACCGCAGAATCAGCATCCTGATCCATCAAAGTTTTTTGAGTATCTTGCATAAGCACTAGAAATGCAAGGCTTTTTTTATGTTCTTCTATACCTTTTCCGCGATAAACATCAAACAGTGCAATTTCACTGACTGCCGGAATGTTCGCCTGCCGCATGGCATCTATCAGATTTTGAGCCGGAATCGCCTCATCAACAACCACGGCGATATCGCGTCGCAGAGGCGGAAATTTAGCGATCTCGCTGAACTTGGTCACCGAGGTTTTCAGCACCGCCTGCAGTTCAAGCTCGAACATCACCACGCTCTGTTGCAATCCATATTGTTGTTGCCAACGCGGATGTAAAACACCTATGACTCCGACCTCTGCATCGCCTATGAAAACTCGCGCACATTGCCCTGGATGTAAAGCTGGATGGGTTGCGGCAACAAACCGTATCGATGGCCCCAACAAGGCTTCAATATCGGCTTTCACATCAAAAAAATCTACTTTGCGCGCAGCGACACCCCATTGTTCTGAATCGGCATCCCCGTAACATAAGCCGGATAATTTTGTTTTTTGCGCATAATTTGCAGCGTCTTTTGTAAAACACGCACCAATCTCGAACAATCTCACGCGTTCTTGCTGACGGTTCAGGTTAAAAGTCAGCGTATCCAACAATCCACCGAAGATGCTGGAGCGCATCACGCTCATATTGCTGGCGATAGGATTAGCAAGCTTGATCGGGTTTGTATTCCCACTCAGATCGCGCTCCCAGGCCGCTTCTACAAAGCTGTAGGTCACCACCTCCTGGAAATCTCTGGCGGCTAACAGCGCACGAATCTCATGGGCATTCCGCAAGCTCTCGTTTTGCGGCAGCATGTTCAGCGCAGCTATAGGCGGCAAGGGCGGGATATTGTTGTAACCGTGCAAGCGTGCCAATTCTTCGATCAGATCTTCTTCGATCTCAATATCAAAGCGGTGCGAAGGCGGATTCACCACGAAATCGTCGCCGTGCTGGGTAAATTCAAAACCGGATTCACGCAGCATCCTGGCGATAGTCGCTTGCCCCAAGACAATGCCCAACACTTTATCGGCACGCTGAGTGCGTAGCGTGACCGGCAAACGTTGCGGCAGATCTGCAGCAGAGACTGCTTCCGTAACGCTACCAGGCTTGCCGCCGCAGATTTCTACAACCAATTGCGTAGCGCGCTCGATAGCGCCGCGTTGCAGATTGAAATCGACTCCGCGCTCAAAACGGTATGACGCATCCGATGAAAAACCCAGTTCGCGAGCCTTGCCTGCAATAACGGTAGGCAGGAAGAAGGCGCTTTCCAAAAACACTTCGGTAGTCGCATCGCTCACGGCACTGTCCGCACCGCCCATCACGCCGGCAAGCGCCAGAGCATGGCTGTCATCAGCGATAAGCAAGGTGTCGGTATCGAGCTTAACCAGTTGTTCATTGAGCAACTTAAGCTGTTCGCCGGACTTGGCCCAACGCACATGAACACTACCTTGCAGCTTACGATTATCGAATGCATGCAAAGGCTCCCCTAACTCCAGCATGACGTAATTGGTTATGTCGACTAACGCGCTGATGCAACGCAGTCCGCTACGCTCGATACGCTGTCTCATCCAATCCGGCGTAGGCCGGGTGGCATCGATACCGGAAATGATACGGCCGCAGTAACGCGGGCAGGCTTGCGAAGCATCCAACACGACTTCACGCTGTTCGTTATGAATAGGCGCTACCGGAGAAATGTCCGGCAAATTAAGTGCAGTAGCTGTTAATGCACTTACCTCA
>DATBQC010000948.1:0-10650 GCA_036561065.1 Methylobacter sp.
CGCGAGCCATTGATTTTCCGCTACCCAACAATGCAATAAGAATTATGAGCACAATTGATAATCTTCGGGTCATCATTTGCCATTTCCTCATCTACTGAAATCGAAAGAGATCTGGGGTTGACCTCAAGTATGATTGCTCTCCATTTTTGCCAGTTTAAATAGGTGATCTTGGTACGTAAATCGGTTCCAATGCCCCTTTTAATTATCGATACCGGAATGGCCTGAAACCGCCTCAATTCTGCCAAACAGGCCATTGTTCTCACCATTTGGCCCGGCAGTGAAAAACAAGGCATTAGTATCCAGATTATGCAATCCATTACCAAAGCCGATGCCCCACAAGCCATCGATAATAAGCGGGCTGCCATCGGTTTGGCGTAGCTTTGTTCCACCAAAAATAGACGGATTGGTAAGATCAAACGCAATAATTGAGCCGTCGCCAAAATTACCCACTAGAAGATGATTACTGAACTTACCGAAATTGGCCGGTGCCAGTGCCAATCCCCACGGTGAGTTCAGTTTGCCATGCGCCGCAACACGCTTGAGCAAGATGCCGTTAGCGTCGAAGGCATCGACAAAGCCAAGTCCCGGCCCTGGCACATCATCATGCGCATCCTTATCTTGCTTGGCATAAGTTACAAAGATAACTCCATTAATAGCCTGAATCCCAAAGGGTGCGAAACCGGCGGGTATTTTAGGGTCTTTGAACGCGTCAATGCCCAGCGATACCGGTTGAAACTTACCATCAAAAACATCCACCTTGGCATTATGAAAATCGGTGGCATAAAGCAGATAGCGTTGGCCATCAGTACTCAGAGCCAAACCCTTATAGACAGTACCTGTTGCTGAATTATTCACCATCTCAACAGCCGTGGTTCCTGCTACAGATGCCCAGCTTGCAATGGTGCCGGCTTCCGTTGAAAAAATGAAACTGCTTGGCGCACTCTTGCTGTCAGCTGTGACTATAAAATCATTCCTGCCACCAAAGAACACGATGCCTGTCGGTGCGGAGGGTGGAACTGTCACCACCAAGCCTTGTTTTTCCCCTTTACCGTTATACAAAGTGGATTTACCGGTGCCGTTGTCGTTAACCCAGACAACAGCATCGGGATTAAAAGCGATTCCCCAAGCATTGACGAGATCCGAGTCCTGATGATCGGCCCCTCCGAGGAATGAAGGGTCGGAGACTAGGTTATGAACCTTGTAACCTTGATGAAGAAAAATGGGATCCGCATGAAGAATTTGGGCGGGAATCAAGGATAGCAGCGTAATCAATAGAGATAGGCCGATATGACTAAAACGGTTATTTAGCACAACACTCTCCTTTAAATCTCATGGAAATAAATTCGCATTAAATGCACATTCTCCACAAAAAAAATAATTTCTCAATACGGATAATTACGTATATTCAATAGACTGAATTACTTAATATGTAATGGTGCAGTTAATGTTAAAATCCGCATAAATAGGCCGCACACCTGTCGTAGGCGTATTGATTTATAGATTCAGCTGATTTTGTTTATCATCCTGGCAAATCACGGTTACATATTTTTCAAGAATGGAAATAGCAACTTATATTTAGTAAAAATTTCTATCAATACTAAATATTTGAGCGGTTGCTGTTTTATTCGGTTGAGCATTATGGAACGCCTGTTTATTGTTTGCGATTGAACCGAATTATTCCAGGCCTATAAACCCGCTTCCACCACCGATTTTAATGCGGCCAAACCCTGTTCGAACTGGCCGCCGACCATCTTTTCGCAGTTCATGATTAAGCCTATGGCCTTGCTCATGAAGTTATTTCTTCCGTACATGATCCATGTCACGGTGGTTTGATTGTTTTCGTAATTGAAAATGAACTCCGCCGTATTAGTGGCTACAAAGGGTTTCAGGAATTCAAGTTTGAAGCGAATAAACTCGTCCGGACGGCTCTCGGTAATGGTCATGCTGCCTTGGCCCACCTTGTTGTTTCCGACCCATCTCATAATGGCGCCGGTTCCTGATGTTGGCCCCTCGAAGGAGTTCTTGGCATCTGGATCGAGTTTTGCCCACGGCGACCATGCATCCCATTTCTGCAAATCGTTCACTTGGGTAAAAACGGCTGACGCAGGCGCGGATATTGTGCCTGTTCGGGTAACGCGGAAATCGGATGGTTGTATCGCGGCAACTATAAGAAAGATGAAAACGGCGATTACGACTAAGATGAGGATTATGTCGAGCATGGCATGGACTCCTGCAATTAGGTATGAAATAAAACTATAGGTCGCCAAGGGTTATGTCTCAACCATTTTGAGGCTTTTTATATCAATTTGATGCGTTTTATATCAAATGATATGACCGGCCAAGTTTTGTTTCGATCACACGAGCTACGCATTGCCCCATTAAGTTAAGTTCTCCCAAACATGCAAATCCGCCAGGGTGGCGGACAGGATAGTCCGGCATGATTAGGTTAATATGAGGTGATCAAATAAAGCATTTTCCTTATTTTTATTCTCCTCACCCCGACCCTCTCGGCAACTGCTCCTGCGTCGCCTAAAGCGCCTACTGTTGGTGCTCTACCTTCTGCATCCGTGCCCGTTGTCCAGCAGGAGAGGGAGGTTTATTCAGAGGGCTGAGAGATTAATCAGGGTAATAACGGTTTTCAAGTCATGCGTTATTGGTGCAAGTCATTCTGTTGATCGATTAACAGTTTTGCTACCACCCCAGCGTGATCGGATGGTAAATGGAGGGTAAAATTGCCGACACTATGAATATCTAACACGTCAGCGAAATCGAGGAGGAGATTTCCGACTCGATAAACATCTAACACGTCTAGGTCGCGCGCATAAATAAGATCGATTCTTTCGAATGGACCTATCGGGTTGGGTCTTATCGGATCCTCAAGGAACAAAGGCCAGGTAAAACCATGGGAAATAGGATGTCGCTCTTTCCAGGAATCGGTATATCCGGCATTGGTAATTATATTGGGCGTGTCGGTTTGGTCAGGGCCGATACCGGCGAATTCAGCGTCGGCATTAAAGTCTCCGGCTAAGATGATAGGCGCTTGGGTATCGCTCATAACCTGGACAAGTTCTTTCGCTTGGGCGGCCTGTATCAACGATGTATCTGGAATAGCCGGAATGACTGTCTCAAGATGAGTGTTCACAAAACGGAGGCTGTTACCGCGAATCGTGGCGTCAACCGATAGCCAGCCTCGTTTAGAGGTAAGCTGCGAAGGACCAAGCGGCAGCGTCAATAAAGTGCCGTAAAGATGTGTTTGTGCATTCGACAACTCCAGTTCCGATTGCTTCAGGTCGGCGCGGGCAATAATGACATCCCTATCGGTAAAATCCACTGCTACGGTGGTGTCGGACGGACGGCCAATCAGATTCGGGTCGACGGGTAACCGGCCTTGGCTAAGTGTTTGGCTGATCACTACGTTATAAGGCTTGTTTAGTTTTTTAAGCGCTTTAAGCAGCAGATCGAGCTGATCGTATAAAACACTTGTTTTTTGATCGGCAGAGACAGTTTGCCAAAGAGTTACCTCTTGCAGGGAGATTAAATCAGGCTGCTGCCGGGCGATTATCCTGGCAAGCGTAGCCGCACGGCCGGGGATGTCGCTTTGCAGGACTTCACCGTAAGTCAGGGATGCGTCAGACAATAAATCGGCAGGTGGAGTGAAAAAATAGAGGAGATCGGTGCCGGCATCCATGTTTTGGGTCATGACAGTGACGCTGCGAGTGTGCTGATCGTGTTCGAACCATGATTCAGCCCCGGCACGGGAGCTGAAGAAGGTCAGTAGCAGTAGAACCGTAGCGGTTGATATCCTGACAAAAAATCTTATCTTGAGTTGTTCCATAGTAAACCCCTTTCATTAGCGGATGAATTGTTGTTACTAAGTCCTAACGCTGCCTACTGAAATGAAAATAGGCTGGCTCGCCTCAATCGTTGGGCTGATAAAGCGTTTGCTTCACTGTTGGTTGCGTGATTTAAATCTCTCCGGAAAAAGACAAACGGATAAGCGATCATTGAAAGATGGTTGCCGGCTGAATGTATTGTTGCTGAACGAGATTGGAGATGTTGACGCCAGTCTGCAATTGACTAGCTCGCGGGCGTCTTGCCTATTTTCACTTGACCCGCTATGGATCAAGTGATGCTCATGTGAAAAGCCCCTCCAATGCAAAATGAGCCTGGTGGAGTATTTCACAAATGTATAAAACAAAACTTTAGCCAATTCGAAGCTGAGCTTTGTTTTTTCAGCATTGCTTATATTAGTTTACAAGCTGTATTCAAAAGCGATGGCTACCATATCAGCATTAGAAGTGAATGTGCTATCCGTATAAACCCCTATACGCCCTAGCTAAGAAGGCCGCGGGAGGTGTGGCGATAGCGGAGGTCACCATGTCAGCCAGCGCCGGAGCAGCCATTGGATTCTCGGCGTCAGACGCGTGCGGTTGTAGGCGTCCGCCGCCTTCTTGATGGCTTCAGCCTGGGTCGGATAGGCGTGGATGACATGGGAGAGGGTGCGCAACCCGATCCCTGCGACCATCGCCAGGGTGATCTCGTTGATCATATCGCCTGCATGACGGGCGACGATTGTCGCGCCGAGAATCCGGTCCGTCCGCTCCTTGACGTGGATCTTCACGAAGCCTACCTCCTCGTCGTCTGCGATCGCGCGGTCCACGTCGTGCATCGGGATGGTGAAGGTCTTCACCGGGATGTCCCGCTCGCGCGCCTGCCGCACATAAAGCCCGACATGAGCGATTGCCGGATCGGTATAGGTGCACCACGGAATCGTCAGTGCACTCAGACGCTGACGGCCGAGGAACAGCGCATTCTGAACCACGATGCGCGCCGACGCGTCGGCGGTATGGGTGAACTTGTGCTCCAGGCAGGCATCGCCGGCGGCATAGATGCGCCGGTTGCTGCTGCATAGGAAATCATCGACTCGGATGCCTGTGATAGTGTCGAAATCGACGCCCGCGGCCTCAAGATTCAGGCCGTCGACATTCGGTACCCGGCCTGTGCCGACCAGAATGGCATCGACCGCTACCGTGGTGCTGTAGTCGTCGCTGACCAGATCGACGAGCTTTTGCCCGCCTTCCACGCGTATGTTGACGGCTCTGGTGTTCAGGCGCACCTCGATGCCGTCGCGGGCAAATGCATCCGAGAGGAGCTGTGCGGCGTCGCGCTCTTCCTTGGGCAGGAACAGCGGCTTTTCCTGCGCAATAATGGTCTGCGCTCCGAAGCGGCAGAACGCCTGCGCGAGTTCGCAGCCGAGCGGGCCGCCGCCGATGACCAGCAGGCGGCGCGGCAGCTCGGTCAGGTCGAAGATGTTCTCGTTAGTCAAATAGTCGGTCTTGATGAGGCCGGGAATACAGGTTGTGTTCGGCCGCGCGCCGGTAGCGATAACTGCCTTTTTGAAGCGCAGTTTCGTGCCGTCCACGGCAAGTGTATCGGTTCCGGTGAAATACGCATGGCCGAAGAAGACATCCACGCCGGCCGCGATCAGCCGGTGCACCGAATCGGAGCGGCTGATGCGGGCGCGAATACCGCGCATGCGCTCCATCACGGCAGCAAAGTCAACGCGGATATTGCCAGGGATTTGCGCGCCATACTGCTCGGCATTACGCATCTCGGCATACAGCCGCGCCGTGCGGATGATCGTTTTCGACGGCACGCAGCCGACATTCAGGCAGTCGCCTCCGAGCAGTTCGCGCTCGACCAGCGCGACCTTCGCGCCCAGTGCCGCTGCGGCATGCGCCGCCACCAGTCCTGCGGTGCCGGCACCGATGACGACCAGATTGTACCGTCCTGCCGGCTGCGGATTGCGCCATCCGGTTGGATGCACGTTGTCCAGCCGCTCGCGATCGTGCGCGTCCGGCGGGGCTGTCGAATAAAAGGCGTTGCGCTGCTGCATCGTTGTGATCCTTGAATAAAGGAAGCGGCTAAAGCCAGCCGCCTCGGAATCCGGCGCGCCGTAAACCGGCGTGGATATGGGGGCAGTCCCGCAGCAGCCGCCAGATCAGTTGGCTGCGATAGTTTTCGATCATCAGTGCCACGATGCCCTGGTCTAGCCCGAAGTGGCCGTCCGAAACCCAGGCGCTACTGTCGGTACTGGAGAGAGTCGGATTGAAACTGCTGGTGTACCGTTGAGCGGTCAGCATCTCCGGATAGCGTTGCAGCATGTTGCGTACGGCGCATAAGGCGATCTCGGGCGCGAACGGCAGCGATGCCAGAGCCGCCCATCCGCTGAGAGTTCCGTCATCGGGCCCGTACGGTACGCCACGCGCGGCATAACCGAACAAGCGTCGACGCTCGTTGGCCAGTTCGGGCAGCAGATTGCTCGGACCATCACAGGCGGTCAGGCCCCAGCAGTTTTCGTCATAACCGGCGAACCTGTGCGGGTTACGCCGCGAGTACTCGCGCTGAACCTCGATTGCCCGTCGGCTGTTCTCGAAATAGTCGCAGCGTTTCTCACGCATGAAGCGGTCCCGAATGCCGCGAAAATCGATCCAGGCGTGAGAGAACTGGTGCATGAACAGCGGCCCCGCATACAGATAATCGTAGCCGTATAGATTTTCCCATTGGTAGGTTGCCGTCCAGGCTTCGTAACTGTCGTCCTTGAGCGGATGCGTCGGCGAGCCCATCGCGAGGACGTAGAGGACAATAGACTCGTTGTAACCCTCCCACCCGTAGTGCAGGAATCCGCATTCCGGCTTCCAGCCTTGCCTGATGGTTGCAGCTCCGCCCTGAGACCATCGCCAGTCGACGCGAAGGTACAGCATCTCGACGAGTTCGCGCAGCTCGGTTTCATCAGGCGTATTCGCGGTGAAGTACATGCTTGCGGTCAACGCGCCGGCAATCAGCAGCGCGGAGTCTATCGTCGACAGCTCCGAGCGCCAAACTCGAGTACCGGTGTGCATGTCGAGAAAATGGTAATAGAAACCCTTGAAGCCGGTCGCCTCCGGGCTGCCGCTTTGATCGCTGTCACGAAAAAAACGCAACACGGCAAGACTGCGTTCGACCGCGTCGCTCCGCGCCATCCAGCCGCGTTCCACCGCCACCGGATAGGCCGACAGGGCGAACCCGACGACGGCAATACTGGCCGGTGAATTCTCGCGCGAGGTGTCGGCGATCAGTCCATTGGTTGGATTTACGGCTTGCAGGAAGTAGCCGAACGCGGCACGCTGGAGCCGGTCGAGCTTCTGATCGTTGACCAAAGACTCGCTGCTCATGCATCCGGTTTCGGGATTGAGGTCTTAGCCGGCAACCGCCCTTTCAGGTCCTTAGCAGTGAACGGACCCGGCTCGGCGATCAATTGGCGAGCGGCTTCCACTTGTTCCCACACATTCCACAGCAGCACGCCCCGCACGCGGCCGTTCTGCAAGTAGTAGATGACGCCTTCCTCGTTAGGTCGCTTCCAATCGACAAAAGTCTCCAAACGAGAGTCCACTTCGCCGACGGCTTCGTATCCCAAATCGAACATATCGGAGTAAAAGAACGGCAGGTGATGATAGGGTTCAGCTTTGCCTGCCATATTTCGTCCCGCCAACCGGCCCATGGAATTGGCGTTGTCCTCGTGTTCGACCCGGATGCGTTTTCCCAACGCTGGGTTATAGAATGCGGCAACGTCTCCTGCCGCATAGATGTCGGGATGGCTGGTGCGTAGGAACTCGTCCACGATGATACCGTTTTCCACCTCAAGCCCCACTGTTTGGGCAAGCTCAACGTTCGGCTCGATGCCGACTCCAGCCACCACGCCGTCCACCATGATTTCCCGGTTAGTACGCGTTTTCAAAACATGTTGGTTGCCGCGAGTTTCCAAACCGACAATCTCTTCGCCTGCCAATATCTCAACGCCTTTTTGACGATAGAAGTCGGACACAAACTGAGCGAGAGGGGCCGGGAATATGCGATCTACAATAGCTTTGTCGGGGAAAATCATCACCACTTCTTTCCCGTTCATAGCCAGCGCCGCCGCGACCTCCGAACCGATAAACCCGCCGCCGATGACGGCAAACCGCCGTCCCGTTTCGGTGAGCGCGCGAAGATGCCGGTAGTCCGGCAGGGTGCGGAAGTAGATGATATGGTCACCGCCGAACGGCAGGCGTCGCGGCTTGCCGCCCGTGGCCAACAAGAGTTTTTGATAGGTGAAAACGTCTCCCTTGTCGTCCGCAACACGTTTCTGTTGCGGGAAAATTTCTTTGGCGACACGGCCAAGGTGAATCTCAACGCCTTTGTTCTCCGTCTTGCGCCAGATGGCGTCCAAGGGCTTACCCTTCCAAAGCGCCTTTGACAGAGGAGGGCGGTCGTACGGAGCGTCAAGTTCCGCGCTGATCAGCCCGATGCTGCCGGTTGAATCGACTTCGCGGATGCCATCTACCGCGGCCGCTGCGGTCATCCCACCGCCGATGATCAAATACTGGTAGTGCTTCATAGTTTGTGTCTCCTGTCTTTTATTTACGCTTTCCAGATTTGCTGTCCGGACTTGTGCCGCGCCTTTAGAGATTGAAAAGGAATTGTCCTTTACACACAGAATGTTGTCTGTACGCTGACGTACGTAAAGCGGAAAAAAGAGCATCGCTATCCAACTAAAGCCCAACACAACCAGAGCAGACTGGTGATCGAAAATGCTGCCTAAATGTCGCGGGCGCGGTCAGCTCGTACAGAGTCATTGCATTTAGCTTAATGGTCGAGTGGGAATATGGGAAATGATTTATAATGGGGATGGATTCGAGTCATGCTGATTGGCTCGCCCTATTAATCAATGATTTCTCTGCGTGGCTTCTAGCAAACGTTTCGTTCAGATTAGTCCCAACCGTAGAGTAAAATGAGTTTTTCATCTTTCCAATCTGTTCTTTTTTCGCTAGGAGAAATTATCTTCTGGCTTGTCTTCAGCTATCTGCTTATCTCAATATTTGAATATCTAATACATAAACATTTCATGCATCAAAAGCGATTTGCCAAGGGCATATATAGCCTTATGCCTTATCTTATCGAGGTTTTCGAATCCCACGCCGTTCGTCATCATGCAAAGTGGTACCGCAAATTTGACTATGAACCCGATTCAGAAGGTCGAGAGGAGAACTTGGAAATTCTCCTGATCGATATTTTTGCGATGCTTATATTTACGATGCCCGCGTGGGGAGCATTGATGTGGTTTAACCCATGGGCTGGGGTTATTTTTATTGGTGTGTTCTTTGTTCACCGGTTCTTGTGGAATACGATACATAGACAGATGCATATTCCCGAAGACGTGATCTTTCGGAACTGGGGTGCATACCGTTTTCTTGCCCGGCATCATTTCCTCCATCACCAGAACGCCGGAAAAAACTTTAATGTTGTCTTTCCGCTCTCGGATGTTCTTTTTGGTTCAGTGGGTATGGCGAAATTAAAGGATGTTCGAGAAATGCTTCGACTGGGTCACATCATGCCGCGTTCAGCGCGTACCCAAAGGAGTCTTATCCGATTAGGGCTTCCTTTGCTTGGGGCTAATCATTAATTAATTTGCTCTAGTCCCACACGCTACGTCACGGCCATTAAGTTAAGGATGGACAGTCCCTTCTCCCTCAGGGACAAATCCGCCGGGAGCGGATTTGCACTCGCCCGCAGGGTGGCGGACAGGACAGTCCGTCATGATTAGGTTAGGATGAGGGATCAAATAAAGCTTCTTGCCTTTGACTTTTTATTCTCCTCACCCCAACCCTCTCCAGCAGGAGAGGGAGCTTTTGGCGGGGATACCTCCTTTCCTCAACCCCCGTCGAAAGTGACAAATTTGCCTGGAGCAAATTTGAACAGCCAGCGGCTGGCCCCGCAGGGCGACACGTCGTCTTGTACGGTCGCCGAGTTGGAAATATTGGGCTTCATTGCACCCAGCCGAACCTACGAGCTATCTTCATCCAATCTTAACCAAACCTACAGGTTTCCTCTCATCTTGTTTCTGTAATCTAGACACAGTCGTAAAGAATTGTGTGTAAGTGATCAACGAGAAGTTCGTTTGCATTCTTACCACAGTACAAGTTATTGATTTATCAAACAGCAATAACCAATGAACTTCATAGTACCCATTTGCTACATCGACCGTTTTTTTAGGGTTATAGTTGGGGCGTAATTTAAAAAACTTTCAACTTTATAGAGGAACTTACTTATGAGCGACTTTTACAAAGATATTTTAACTGGGATGATATTTTTAACTGGCTTGCTGGGCTTTATTTCTGGTGAGTACATTATCTCTTCCTCACTATTCGCAACTGCGACTATTGCCAGTATCGTTAACCAGAATCGCAAACGAAGCAATACTGAAGAATTAACATGTGAATAACATTTTTTACCTGGATTACTTAGTGACTTGAAGACTTCACAAAGTTGTCTGGTAATTTGGAATATGGCGTTAACCTAAAAGGAGACTTCCTTAAACTTGGCATGGGGTGTAAGAATTTGCATTTTAGCGAGTTGGTTTAATTCGATCTGCGGCTGTTCGTGCCCATTATCGATAATCAGATATTCCCGTTTTTCAGCTGTGGTAAGTGTATCTAGTGCTTTGCCTTCAAGGGTTTGATGATTTTTTAATGTCAGTTTCACCCGATAGCCGTACATGCAGGCGATTTCTAGGTAATCGTGAAGCTCACAGGATATAGAACATTGGCTCATGACTCTTTTCCATTCAGACGA
>DATBQC010000949.1:0-1510 GCA_036561065.1 Methylobacter sp.
CGGCATGCACAAACTCGGCGTGCTTACTGATACCGGCATGTCCACACCGCATATTGAGCTGATGTTAAATGCCTGCGATGCATTGGCGCTGGAATGTAATCACGACCTGGATATGCTCATGAATGGGCCTTATGCATGGCCTCTCAAGAAACGCGTGAGCAGCCGCCTTGGTCACCTGGATAACGCAAGCTCGGCGGCAATACTGGAGAAACTCGACAACAGTAAACTGCAGCACATCATAGCTGCACACCTGAGTGCCAAGAACAACTCGCCAACATTAGCGAAGACTGCACTAAGTGGAGTCCTAGGCTGCGAAAGCGAATGGATAGGAATTGCAGATCAGCGGCTTGGATTCGACTGGCGAGAAATCAGGCAGAACTGAATATCATTTTGTGATCACCAGCCCCCACTAGAAATTCAGGACATAAAAAAAGCCGACATTAAGTCGGCTTTTTCTAATTTAGAACTATTACTTCTTTTCTTCAGCAGGAGCAGCTGGAGCAGCAGCGTCAGCGGCAGGAGCAGCTGGAGCAGCAGCGTCAGCAGCTGGAGCGGCAGGAGCAGCTGGAGCTTCAGCAGCTGGAGCTGGCATTGGAGCAGCTTCAGGAGCAGCAGCTTCTTCCTTTTTACCACAAGCGGTCAGAGCAAGAGCGAGCAGAGCGGCAAGCAGAATGGAACGAGTCATTTTTGTATCCCTTAACGATTGAACTATAAATAAAACCAGTTGCGGTAGCTTAATAAGCTAACCGAGCGAGAAAAATTCTACCAGCTCCCCGGAAAAAAACCACTATTTTTATTTGGTTGTAAGTAATTTATCAAAAAAACTGTATGTTTTCGGCAAAATTGCCAGCACTCACCAGAACACACCTCCCCAAATTTAACCTGTGATCCTTCACAAACCTGAGGTAGTTGCGGAAACAGACTCGCTAGAGGATTTCAATAATTCCGCAAATTTCATGTTAAGTGGTTTAACCTGAATCGGGTTATTCAGAGCGTAAATAAATCTGGCTTCGTCAACATGAAAGCGCTGTACATAATGTGACTGGTCGGCGATTACAAAAACCTCTCTTATCGACTTAAGCTGTTCATCGGTCACATGTACTGAGATCGCATGATTGTAGATTTTAAGCAGCCCCATCAATCGAGGGCAGCGGACAAGCAGATATTGAGGGTCATGCAGCACGATCACCAGCCGGTTCAGCCGGTTTTTCGCAAGGAAGGTCCGTAGCGCTTCATAGCGCTTGGTGGTCGAATAAGCGCCTAAAGATAAATCCTGGTCAAATATCAACAATTCATGCTGGGCGTTTTCTATAATCAGGTCTATCGCAGCCTCATAGGCTTGCTCCCCCTGCAGACTGACATTAGGAGTAAGCTTATTTGATATTTCAGCCATCGCACCTCCTCATTTCGGGAATTGCACATAACCTGCTAAATACCACTCGTGTAGCTTTTCAATCAAGAAAATATCCTCAAAACCGCCTGCCGGCAAGCTCCTGTTATCAGCCAATTG
>DATBQC010000950.1:0-6357 GCA_036561065.1 Methylobacter sp.
CAACTGGAAAGAGTCATGGCGATACAGCCTGACATTATCAAATTGGATATGCAGTTATTCCAAAATGCAACCCGAGGCGGCATTGCCAGCGATGTCGTGCATTTGATATCCCGTCTGGCAAAACGCACCGGCTGCCGTATCGTTTGCGAGGGCGTGGAAACCGTTGAAGACTTCCATTTCGGTTTAAGCTGCGGCGCTCAATATATGCAAGGCTACCTGTTTTCGCCGGCCACCGCGGAATTTAAAGAACCGAGGCATTATCAGCAACAAATCAGCTCACTCAGAAAAACCTTCCTGAAAAAGACATTAGTTAAAGAAGCACACAAAATACAGTTTATCGCCAACATAAAAGGCTTGATCGAACTCTTGAAAAAAGCCCTGGAAACCGACTTTAGTCTCAATAAATTACCAGCTCAGCCGTTCGAAAAAAGCGGCGTTTTACGGTTTTATTTATGTAATAACGAGGGCGACCAAATCTCAGCCAATTTTAATTTTGCCGGTGGCAAATGGTTCGAGGACGCTGCACAACTCGGCTTTAACTGGGCATGGCGGCCTTATCTTTACCAATTGCTGGCATTGGAGTCGGCAAAAGACAGCTATCGCGTGGTCACGTCGGAGCGTTATCGGGATTTTAATACCGATATACTTTGCAAAACCCTGTCGCTTAGACTGGACGACGAACGTATATTATTAATTGATATTGCTGCCGAGTGGTTATGATTAATCAACCGGTAGGCAAAGTGGTGAATATTATCTCAGTGATAGACGGTATTGCGTTCCGAACCAATATCTTCACACTCAATGCCGCTGTAGACGTGCGTAACCTCGTACAACGCACTGTTGCAGGAGAAATCAAAAGCCTGATTGGCGATTCAGAAGACGGCAGCAAACTGGTCGCCCGAACCAGAAAAATCATGAAAGAAATCGTTAGTGCCGGCAGTGGGGGGACAATCATCAAGCCCGAGATCAGAGCGGCCTCAATTGAGCAAAAGTCTGGTATCGAACAAGTCAACCAAGCTAGCACTAAAATGGGCAATGCGGCCCAACAGAATTCTGCGTTGGTAGAACAAGCCCCCGGTTTTAATGACGGTCAATCTGAAATCGCAAGCAGTTGCAGCCTTGCGGCGGTGATTGGGAGGAAGTTTAATTGACACAGATCGAGCAACTTGAAAGCAAATTAAACGAAAATTTGAAAATCCAATATTTATTGCGTGAAAAGCTGAAAAGCAACATTAAAACGCTGGATGAAGTTGAGAGTAAGCTTAAGGTCATAGAAGCCCATTCAAAACACTTAAACGAATATATTTATACGCTACAGCAGGAAAACTTGGGCCTTAAATTATCATGCGATGGATGGATGAAGCGAGCGATAAAACTTGAATTTGAGGTTTTAAGTGCTCGTGATGCGACAAAAAAATAGCCTATGCGAAAGTGGCTTGGTCGAGCTTCTTTAATACTGGTCTTTATTTATTCAACAGCGCCCTCAGGGTAAGTAACAATGAAAAGACTATTCTCCCCCGCCATCACTCTGATGAACAGGCTCTGCTACACCTGGAAATTCATGGTGCTGTGGTTGATATTCTTGGCTGCTATTGCAGTAGTAATGCTCAGTCTCTTTGAAAGCCTTAATCAGGTTAGCCGTTCGTCGCAATTAGAACTGGAAGGGATTGCCTTAATTAAACCAATTTCCATAACCGTTCAGTTTATGCAACAGCATCGTGGGCTGTCGGCAGGATTCTTGGGTGGAATTAAAGACTTTCGCGCTGCGCGCGCCGCAAAGTTAATTGAAACAACGACAGCCTTTTACGCATTAAAAAATATGCTTCCTGCTCATTTGCTCTTGAGCGAGGAGTGGATGGGCATTGAAACTACCTGGAATAGATTGCAAGCAGATGGCCTCAACTGGACAGTAGACGAAAACTTTGCCGTTCATACCCGTTTAATTGATGAGCTGTTGAACTTCGAAATGGATATTGCGGATGAATATACCTTAACTATTGATCCTGATCTCGATTCGTCTTATCTGATTGACACGGCCATTTGGAAGCTTCCAAGAGCGCTTGAACGATTGGGACAAGTTCGCGCTTTCGGTGCAGGCATTTTGGCTAAGAAAGAACTCTCAGAGTACAAAAAAAACACCTTGATTACCTTGATCGCTCAACTTGACGATACGCTCAAGACCCTGGTTATCAACTTCGACAAAACAGGCCGATTCAATACGCAAACACAGCCGCAACTCTCAGAAACAAGTAAGGATATTATCGATTCGTCACATAAGATTATCGACCTTGTGCACTCAGACATCTTGACCGGACATTTTTCCGAATCCTCTAAAGAGTTTTTCAAGACCACAACGGATATGATTAACAGAAATTACGCGCAGATTTATGACGTCCTGTTACCAACTGCGCGGATGTTGATTAATGAGCGCATTGAACGCACGAATCATAAGATCCGCATTAGTATCGGCACCGTCAGCCTACTCTTGCTGGTAGCGTACTATTTCTTCATCGGCAGCTATTACGCCATGAAAGGCAGTATTCAATCGCTTGCCCGTTCGGCGCGGATCTTTGCCGGCGGCGATCTGCACGAGCGGGTTAGTCTTAACTCCAATGATGAGCTCGGTCAGGTAGCGGACAGTTTCAACGAAATGGCCGATGGTTTCCAGGCCTTGCTTACGGCTCATATCGAAGACGAAAATCGTTTACGTGCCATCACGGATAATGCCCGTACCATCATATTCATGAAGGACATATCGGGTCGGTATGTCCATGTGAACCGGCTTTATGAGGAATTATTTCATATCGACAATGCCTCAATCCAAGGAAAAACCGCCTACGACGTATTCCCGCAGGATATAGCCGACGCTATCCGTAAGACCGAACAAGAAGTGATTGATTCCGGACAGCCCCTTGAGGTAGAAGAATTAGTGCCGCACGACGACGGCCCTCATACCTACATTTCAGTCAAATTTCCGCTCCGGAGAGTTTCCGGTGAAATTTATGCCATTTGCGGAATCGCCACCGACATCACCGAGCGCAAGCAGGCCGAGCAATCGCTGAGAGCCAGCGAAGCGTTTCACCGCGCAGTCTTCGATGCGGCCCCGGATGCCATATTAATCAGCGACGAACAAGGCATTATTACCCAGGTAAACCAGTATGCCGAATACTTGCTGGGTTACCCGGATGGGGAATTGCCGGGGCAGCCGATCGATATACTCGTGCCGGAACGCTTTCGTGCGAAGCATAAAGCGCTGCACAGCAAGTTCGTTGCGACGCCTAGCCCGCGACCGATGGGTACAGGGAGAGAGATACTGGCATTGCGAAAAGACGGCAGCGAAATTGATGTGGAAATCAGCCTAAGCCCTATTCAAACTCAACATGGTCTACGTATTGCGAGCGTGTTATGCGACATCAGTCAACGAAAACAAACCGAAGCGGAGCTGCGTATTGCCGCCGCAGCTTTCGAGTCGCATGAAGCGATGGTCATCACCGATCCCAACTCAGTCATTTTACGCGTCAATAAAACTTTCACCGACTCTACCGGCTACACCGCCGATGAGGCGGTAGGCTGTAAAATGAGCGTACTAAAATCAGGGCTCCATGATGCGGCTTTTTATACCGCAATGTGGGAGTGCATCATGCACACCGGAACTTGGCAGGGAGAAATCTGGGACCGGCGCAAGAATGGCGAAATCTATCCCAAGTGGTTAACCATCACTGCGGTGACAGATACATTCGGTGAAGTTACCCATTTCGTCGGCACCCATCTCGACATCACCGAACGTAAGGCAGCTGAGGAAGAAATCAAGCAATTAGCCTTCTACGATCCGCTAACCCAATTACCTAATCGACGCTTATTACACAACCTGTTACAACAAGCCAAGGCGACCAGTACCCGTAGCTGCATGTACGGCGCAATAATGTTTATCGACTTGGACAACTTCAAGACGTTAAACGACACGCTTGGTCATGACAAGGGCGACCTGTTGCTGCAACAAGTGGCAACGCGCCTCTCCCACTGTGTACGCGAATGCGACACGGTGGCCCGCTTGGGCGGGGATGAGTTTGTGATCATGCTCGAAAACTTGAGCAAGACTCCTCAGGAAGCCGCTATCCAAGTTAAGACTGTCGGCGAGAAAATTCTAGTCAAACTAAATCAGCCCTACCATCTTGTAGGTCATAATCATCACAGTACTCCTAGCATCGGTATTACCTTGTTTAGTAATCATGGCCGGAGCATTGATGAGCTGCTGAAACAGGCGGATATCGCTATGTACCAGTCCAAAGCAGCAGGCCGCAATACGCTGCATTTTTTCGATCCGACCATGCAAACATCACTCACAGCACGCGCCAGCTTAGAGACCAATCTGCACCGAGGGTTACAGAAAAAGCAATTTATTCTTTATTACCAAGCCCAAGTGGACGATGAAGGGAGGATAACCGGCGCCGAAGCATTGGTGCGTTGGCAGCACTCCCAGCTAGGCATGGTGTCTCCTGCGGAATTCATTCCGTTGGCCGAAGAAACTGGACTGATCCTGCCGTTGGGCCATTGGGTGCTGGAAACCGCTTGCGCCCAGTTGGCAACGTGGGCAAGACAACGCGAAACGGCGCATCTTGAATTGGCGGTCAATGTCAGTGCCCGCGAATTCCGTCAAGCCGACTTTGTCGATCAAGTTCTGGCTGTGCTTAACCGCACCGGCGCCGATCCGTGCAAACTCAAAATGGAACTCACCGAAAGCATGCTGGTGTCCAATGTAGAGGACATCATTGCCAAGATGGACTCGCTGAAAGCAAAGGGGGTGGGTTTTTCACTGGATGACTTCGGCACAGGTTATTCGTCGCTCTACTACCTGAAGCAACTTCCTCTGGATCAATTAAAAATCGATCAAGGCTTTATCAGAGACATCCTGATCGATCTCAACGATGCCGCCATTGCCAAGATGATCGTCGCCTTGGCCGAAACTATGGGATTATCTGTCATCGCCGAAGGGGTTGAAACTGAGGCTCAGAGAGACTTTCTTGCTAGCCACGGCTGCCGCGCTTATCAAGGGTACCTGTTTAGCCGCCCGCTAGCGCTGGGAGCGTTCGAGGAGCTTGTGAAGCAACTTTGACCCCCACCAAATGGGGACTGGATTTATTTTCGACATGTTCAGCCACATTGAATAAAATTATCAGGTGAAAAATTTTGCTTATCAAGAGAACTCAATTGGTGCAAGTTAGCCAAAGAACGCACAAAACCAATGCGTCTTGTCAGGTACAAACAATCTTATTTGATCAATATAGCTGTTGGTTATTTGTATTTATCAAATAAGGTTTGTAAAAAAGCCACTTAACAAATTTGCCGGAGCCAGGCTGTTAAAACAATAAATCATTTAAGATCATCCATATACAGCATAGAGCGAGCGAAATAAATTCACGTACTAATTATAAACTATTGATTTTGATGTGAATAAGGATGATGTGCAGCCATTCATTGGCACAATGATTGCTTTTATCCTAGTATAGAAGCTCTGATGATGGAGCGCTAAAAAATTCAGGTTCAACGGCGAACCCTATTGACAAAGGCGTCTAACTAAACAGAAGGCATTGAGCATTCTGTTTGTAGACGCTTTTTTTTGTTTGATTTAAAGAATTTAACCAGTAATTAATTTGAACTTGAAGAACTGAAACTGGCAAGCATCCTGAAGATAATATTTTTCATACATTAAAAATCCGGCGATGGATCTCATGCAAGAGTATGGGGAAATGACAAGACAACGTTATTTCGATGACTAAACTCATTAAGTAAGCACCCAATATGAACCCAGAAAAGAAACCACTTTCTTATTTTCAGCCTATTGTTGGCACTATCGGCAGTTATAAAGTATTAGCCGGACAATGCTTGGGATCGGAAAAAAAACTATTCCCTTATTTTCAACCCATTGTCGGCGCTGCCAGCGGCACTATCATCGGTTATGAGGCATTAGCCCGGCAACTAGATACAACCGGCCGGGTTATTTCAGCAGGCGAATTATTTTCTTCGTCGGATATTACTGCCGAACAACTGATAGTCTGGGATCGCAAGGTTCGGCGGCTGGCGTTAGAGCAATTCGGTCAATCAAATTGCAGTGGTTACTTAACCATCAATATCTCGGCCACCTGGATCGACCGGATCTCTGACGTTGAATCATTACCGACCCTGCTGATGCTGGACGAGTTTAATATTGACCGAAGCCGCATTATCATTGAAATCACCGAATCCAAAGGCGATCTGGACAAACTCGTTGAAATTGCCGCCGTGTATCGCAGGCACGGCATGAAAATAGCCATTGATGATTTTGGCGCCGGATTTTCCCAACTGGAAAGAGTCATGGCG
>DATBQC010000951.1:0-6231 GCA_036561065.1 Methylobacter sp.
CTTCAATCAACTTTCTTTCTTCTTGCGTAAGCAAAATAGGAGAATATTTTTTCTCGGAGCGACGTTGTTCAGAAAGCAGTTGATCACGACGCTCAAGTGCACGCCTGTCATCACTGCGTCGACTCACGTTGCGGCGATTGAATTTAGGCCAGGCCAGATAATGCTTTTTTATATTCTCCACCCACTCCGGTGAACCGAATGGATAGGAAATCTCGCGCCGGTCAGTTATACGCCGGGTCATGACTGACCGGCGCGGGTTGCGTCGAAAATCATAGAAGATCATCATTCGTTCCTTCCGGTAATTATTTGGCCGGAACTATAAGCAAAAAAATGAAATGATATTATTTGATTTTCAATGGCTTCAGTCTATAGGTTTTTATGCTTAATTTAAGTTCAAAAAGTTATGAATTTAAGGCTATTCCGTAGCGAATAGTCATTGCCCATCGTCGAATTCTGTAGGCGATGCGTTTGGTAGCGGCTCTATTTCAATAATTTCTTTTTGAGACGACGCGTCTTCCTCTCCGGCAGTCCCCATATCGGCAACCCAGTCGCGCCATATCGACATCAATACCGCCATTAGCGTAGGCCCCAAAAACAGGCCCAGTAAGCCAAAGTTTTCCAGTCCGCCAAAAATGCCGAGCAGCGTCCAGATGAACGGCAGTTTAACAGCGCCGCCGATCAGCCTGGGACGAACGTAATTGTCAGCCAGCAGGATAACCACCACGCCGAATACAAACAGCGAGCTTCCCGCCGCCATGTGTCCTTCGGCGACCAGCACCAACGAGCAGGCACCGAAGATCAGTTTAGCCGCGAACGGAATCATTGCAAAAACGCCGGTCAATGCGCCGAGCATGGCCGGATGGCTTAACCCGGCAAACGCATAGCCCACGCCAAGCAGCAAACCTTCACCCAGACCGACCAGTACTAAGCCATTGACCGTTGCGCGCACCGCCGCTGTAGCATGTATGGCGTAACGGATGCCGGTTTCGCCAAACAGTTTTCGGTTGGTCGCCAGCACATATTGGCTCAACCCTGTACCATGCTGATAAACAAAAAACAGCACCAATAACGTCAATAAAAAACCGAAGAAACGGTGCAACAGTTGACTGGCAAAATCCTTGGTATAGGTGATAGCACCTCCAGTTCCAAGCCAGTGCAAAGATTCATTAGCTACGACCGGATTGCCTAAGGCCTTCATCCAGGTATCTTTTGCCCATTCGCCTATCCCGGGTATCGTTTCCAGCCAGACCGGCGGTGGAAGGCCTACTTGTTGCGCCTCGGTCAGGATTTGACCTAGTGATTGCGCCTCATCAAGCAATTTGCTCAAACCATAGCCTAATGGCACAAGAATAATCGCGCCGATTAGCAAAGTTAGCAGTAAAGCGCCCCACGTGACTTTGCCGTGTACTTCGTTGGAAGCCAGCAGGCGTTGATAAATCGGCCACGTGGTAATGGCGAGCACCACGGCCCAAACCAATAGCGCCAGAAAGCTGTGTAGAACCCAGCTACCCAGCAGCAGTAGAATAAATCCGCCGATAAGGCGTGCTTTGACTTCCATGATATTTGCCTTAATTTATAGTTTGGTAGCTAAAAAAAGAATTCCTGCGGCGGAGGTTGGCGTTGTAGGGGCAATTAGCTAACGCACTCTTATGGGTCATTCGCCCTGAGCGACTAAAGTCGCCTCTACAATTTGTCGGCCTTCGCATAGTGCGGTAATCAGCACATAAAGCAGTAGCAATGTGCTTGCCAACAGCCACGGCTGCCAAGCCAAACTCATCAGCAATTGGCCGTGAGCATAATATAAGCCGATACCCAGTCCAATATAACCGATTACGCGTTTGATGTCGTAATCGACCGGATAATATTTCTGCCCTAACAGGTACGAGACGATAGCCATACTGCCGTAGCAGGCCAACGTCGCCCAGGCCGAACCGACATAGCCGAGCAATGGTATCCACCAGATATTGAGCACGATAGTCAGCGCCGCTCCAGCTAAAGATACCACGGCGCCCATCAAGGTACGATCGGTTAATTTATACCAGATGGACAGGTTAATATAAATACCCAGGCATAGATTAGCCAACAGGAGAATCGGCACGACTTCAAGACCTATGCGGAACTCGTCGCCGACAAAATATTTAAAGAAATCGATAAATAACGTTACCAGCAGGAAGATAAACACGCAGAAAATGACAAAAAACTTAAGCACTACCGCATAAACTTGGCGGGCATCGCTTTTGTCGGCATAAGCAAAGAAAAACGGTTCGGCGGCAAAGCGGAAGGCCTGAATAAACAGCGACATCAAAATCGACAGTTTGTAACAGGCGCTGTAAATCCCCAGCATCTTCATGTTGGTCTGGGCATCGTAAGGCAGCAGGTACTTTAGCAGGGCGCGGTCGAGCATTTCATTGATGATTCCGGCAAAACCAATCACTACCATCGGCAACGAATAACGCACCATGCGGCCGAATAATGCCCGGTCAAACCCCCAGGCAAGGCCGGATAACTGGGGTGCAAGCAGCAAAAATTTGAAACCGCTGGCTATCAAGTTGGCGATGAAAATATAACCGATACCGATAGCCGGATTGTAGATTGGCGTTATCCACGACTCGGGGTTGGCCGCGTAGAGCTTGGGGCAATAGATAATGAAAAACAGGCTCAACAGCACCGTGATTAATATCTCGATGATCTTGATGCCGGCAAAACGGAATGCTTTGTTTTCCGCGCGCAGCCGGGCAAACGGAATGGCGGCAACCGCATCCAGGATTAAAATCAGGCTAAAGCACAACACATATTCCGGGTGCTTGGCGTAGTTTAGGGCCGCCGAAAGCCGGGTGTTGACCAGCAGTATCAATGCGAAAAAGCCCAGGTTGATCAGTACCACGAACAGCAGCGCCGTCGAATAGGCGACATCGCGGCCCGGCTGTTCCTTGTCGCGAAACCGGAAGTAACCGGTTTCAAAGCCGAACAGCAGCAGTACGGAAAAAAATCCGGCATAGGCATAAAACTCCGACACCACCCCGTACTCGGCCGCGGTGAAGTAATAGGTGTACAGCGGTACCAACAGGTAGTTGAGGAATCGCCCGAAAATGCTGCTGATGCCGTAGACCGCAGTTTGCGAGGCAAGTTTTTTTATAATACTCATGGTGCGAAATTATACATGAACGGGGCAGGGGCTGTGTTTACGGCTTACGTTGATGTGATTAAGATCAGTCTTTATCCCTGGCATAAAACCACATCTGATAAACGCTGAGCAAAATTTGCAGCCCCATCGAAATCCCCATTAATGCGCCGCTGGCAACGACCACATAGGCGAATGAGGGGATGGATTTGGTAATAAACCACGACAGGACATCCAGCAGCATCGCGGCAAATGGGATGACTACGGCCACCCTTTTTACGATCACATTGATGTCGCAGAGCAGGAAAATCTTGCCTATAAAAAACAAAATAAACGCAATGCCGAATAAATGGATATGGGAAACCCTGATTAAACGCGGATACGATACGCCGCCGCTGTGGGCCACTTCGGACGCGCCCGTGTAATTGGTTAAATCGGGCAGGGACGGATTGATGGCGGGCGTATGACACTTGATGCAGTCGCGGTTTAAAATCGGGGCGATTATTTGCACGTAATCGGGCTCGTCGGCCCCGTCTTGTATCCATTTTAGGATGATGTCCTTATCATTTTTATATTTCAGGTTGGGCTCCATGATGCCGTTAATGGCTGAGCCTAATCGGGTTTGGTCATTCGAACCGTGATAATTAATGGTCACATCGGCAATGGATAGACCGGCAACGCCGTCACGACCTTGGTGGGTGTAATACAAATTGCCCAAGGCAACCAGATAGCCGAGTCCGATGGTTAACAGGAAAACAGTATTTAAAATTCTTTCGCTGACGGAAATATCGCGAAAGCGGGTATAAGATTCGGCCATGATTGTCAGTGAATAGCAGGCGATAAGGGCTGGTGCCAGGATGAGAGTTTTGTTGATTGTAACGTTGCAATTACTTGATGTAAAAGTTTAATGTGGCGTAAAAGGGAGAGCTGCCAAATCAACAAGTCCCCTTTCATGTACCATTGTTGCTCGCGAGTGGTTATAATTAGTTATATACAATGTTGATTATAGATGCGAGTTTTCACCGAATGTTGGCGGGTTTGCAACTCGCTACCTGCAATTCCAACCGAAAAAGAGATGCAATTATTTTGATGTTAATACTGAAGGCAGAATGCTTGAGTGGTTCCGTTCAGGAAAGAATCGGGGATTTGTTTTGAGGCTAATATCGGGTAATGCTTCCGCTCCTTGCCTACAATCCTTGCAGGTATGAAAATGCATAAACGTGCGCTTTCACGGCTGCTGCTGCTTTATGTTTTAGCTGGATCTGCCGTAATCGGCATATCGGTTACCTCACTGGTGAAAAAAGAGGTGCAGACTTCCAAATACCAGGCGCGTTACCTTTCGGAAATAAGCAAGCAATTGAGCTCCGAACTAAAGCCGGGGCACAGTTCGTCGATACGTTATCCCGATCACGGCCCTTACGATCAGCGCTTGGGCTACACGCTGTTGTCAGACGAGATTGCCCGCCTGGAAAAATCCGGTTATGGCGTGACCACGCAGGCCTCTATTTCGCCGATGATGACCCGATTGGTCGATGATTACGGCCTGTTTCCCATCTATCAAGAGAAAACCCGCGCCGGACTTCGCATTGCCGATCAAGCGGGCCAAACTATATTCAGTGCCATCTATCCTTCTCACGGGTATCCTAATTTTAATGCCATCCCGCCGCTGGTACTGAACACTTTGTTGTTCATTGAAAACAGGGAGTTGCTGGACGAAAATCACAAAAATATAAACCCCGCAGTGGAATGGGATCGCTTGGGCTTTGCGGCGTTGCAAATGATGGCGCGAAAGCTGGGTGCGGATATTAACGTGCCGGGCGGCAGCACCTTGGCTACGCAGCTGGAAAAATACCGGCATTCGCCGGACGGTTATACCGAATCGATGGTAGAAAAGTTCCGCCAAATGGGTAGTGCATCCCTGCGCGCCTATTTACAAGGACCGGATACCCGCGAAATGAGACGGCAAATCGCGCTGGCTTATTTAAATTCCATGCCGTTGGCTGCGACCGCGAAATTAGGCGAAGTACACGGCTTGGGCGATGGTTTGGCGGCTTGGTTCGGCGCCGACTTTAACGCGGTTAACCAACTGCTTAGCCAAAAAGCGATCAAGTCAACCGAACAGGTGACCCCGCAACAGGCGCAAGCCTACCGACAAGTACTCAGCATCTTGTTGTCGCAAAGACGGCCTTCCTACCTATTAGGCCCTGGATATAATGCGCTGCAAAATCTTACCGATAGTTATTTGCGAGTGCTGGCGGAACAGCATATTATTTCAGCATCGCTAAGGGATGCAGCCTTGCAGGCGTCTACGGTTCGCCTTGCAAAGTCGGATCAACTACCGGCCAAATTCATGGCCGAACAAAAGACCCAGAACGTGTTGCGCACGCGTCTTGCCAGGACGCTGGGCGTAAAGTCAAACTATGAACTGGATCGTCTGGATTTAACCGTTAAAACCACGCTCGATTACGGCACCCAGCAGGCGGTCACTCAGGCATTGCGCCAGTTGAGCGACTCTGACAAAGCCCACGCCGCAGGTATCCTGGGCTTTAGGATGCTTAATGAAAATATCGATCTTGCCCCGATCGTCTACAGCCTGATGTTGTTTGAGCGTGGCGAAAAAGGCAATCTGCTGCGCATCCAGACCGATAATTATGATCAGCCGCTCGATATTAACGAAGGCATACGGCTTGATCTGGGTTCAACCGCCAAGTTGCGGACCATGGTGCATTACCTGGAACTTGTTACCGAGGTCTATCAGCAATATAAGGGCCAGCCGGCACAGACGCTGAGCCGGGTTGAACTGCACCCGCGCGATTATCTATCGGCATGGGTTATCGGCCAGCTGAGGGCGAATCCGAACATAAATCTAGAGGACTTGCTTAACCAAGCCCTGGATCGACGCTACTCAGCCAGTCCCTATGAGAACTTCTATACCGGCGGCGGTGTACATAGTTTTAATAACTTTACCCCGGATGAAAACTTTAAAATCATGTCGGTGCGCGATGCGTTGCGCGATTCAGTCAATCTGGTGTTCATACGCTTAATGCGCGATCTGGTCTACCATCATCTCTATAAACCGGAAGGCATAGCGCGATGGCTGGAAATCCCCG
>DATBQC010000952.1:0-3415 GCA_036561065.1 Methylobacter sp.
GGGATATTCATACCAGTACTATGAAACTGGAAAAAATCAAGCTTTCGGGTTTCAAATCTTTTGTTGATACAACGGTCATACCGATCAGCGGTAATCTGACCGCCATCGTCGGGCCTAACGGCTGCGGCAAATCCAACATTATTGACGCGGTGCGCTGGGTGATGGGCGAGAGCTCGGCCAAGCATTTGCGCGGCGGCAGTATGGCCGACGTAATCTTTAACGGTTCATCTGGACGCAAGCCTGTCAGCACAGCTTCCGTCGAGCTGGTTTTCAATAATACCGATGGCAAGCTGGGCGGCGAATATTCCCAATACGATACCATCGCGATTAAGCGTCAGGTCAGCCGTGACGGCACTTCGGTGTTTATGCTGAACGGTTCGCGTTGCCGCCGAAAGGACATCACCGACATCTTTTTGGGTACCGGGCTGGGATCTAGAAGCTATGCGATCATCGAGCAGGGCACCATATCCCGGATGGTTGAAGCCAAGCCGGAGGACTTGCGGATTCATATCGAGGAAGCGGCGGGCGTGTCCAAATATAAGGATCGCCGCAGCGAAACAGAAACCCGGATGAAGCACACCAGGGAAAACCTGGAGCGGCTAGACGATTTGCGCGACGAAGTTGAAAAGCAAATCAAACATCTGCAAAAGCAAGCCGAAAAAGCCGAAAAATATACCGAGCTTAAAAAGCAGGAGCGTCAATTCCGCTTGGAACTGCTGGCGATGCGCTGGAATGCCTATCATCAGGCAGCAAAGCAGCTGGACGAAAAGTTGCAGGAAGTGGCTCATGAACATAACCGCCTGTTTGTAGAGCTGCGCGACATCGATAATAACATCGAAGCCAAGCGCGCTGAACATAAAACTCAGCAACAGCAGACCAACAGCTCGCAGGGCGATTATTACCAGATTGTCGCCGAAGTCAGCGGGCTTGAGCAGACCATCAAGCACAGCGAAAGCAGCCGCGAGCAAACCGCCGTTGAGATTAACCGTTTGCGCGAACAGGCCTCCGAGTCGTTAAAAGAACTCGAAGCCGATGTGCAGCAGCTGGAAGAAATCAAACAGTCGCTGTTTGAAGCGGAAGAGGCATTGATCGTTGCCGAGGAAAGGCAGGAAGACGTTTTATATAATCAGCAGGAAGTGCAGCAGCAAAAAAGTTCCTGGCAGGAGCAGTGGGAAGCGTACCGGACGACCAGCTCAAGCTACAAGGAACAATCCGAAGTGCAGCGGGTAAAAACCGTGCAGCTGGAAAACCAGAATCGCCAGCTGCAAATCCGTCTGGATAAATTGCATGGTGAGCGCAGTGAGCTCTCGGCCAATGATTTGCAAAGTGAGATTGAATCGCTGGATGCGAGTATCGAAATTATCGAGACACAGCGCGCCGAGCTGAAAAATCAGCTTGAAGGCCTACATCAGCAGATACGCGAGCAGCGGCAGCAGATCAAACAATACCATGACGAACTGCATACGCGCCGCTCGGAAATGCAAAGCGTCAAAGGCAAAATCACCTCGCTGGAATTATTGCAGCAGCATGCGATGGGTAAGGATAACAAGCACCTCGGCGCATGGCTGGAGTCCGTGGATTTATCCGAGAACCGGCGGCTTGCCGAATTCCTGGACGTGCAATCAGGCTGGGATACGGCGGTTGAAACGGTGTTGGGCAGTTACCTTGAGGCGATTTGCATTGAGAACGCCGATCAGGTTATTCCGGGCTTGCAGCGTTTGACTGATGAATCGTTAACGCTGGTTGAGACTAATGCTAAAAGGCCCTCTCCAGAGGGAGAAGGGGCGTGTGCCTCTAGCTTGCTGGACAAAGTTAAAGCTCCTTGGGATTTGAGCAACCTGTTGGCCGGGGTTTATTGTGTTGACGACGTCGAAACGGCGAGGGCTTTGTCCGCCCAGCTGAAACCCCATGAATCGGTCATCACCCCTGACGGCACTTGGTTCGGCTCTGGCTGGATCAAAATAATCCGCGCCAAAGACAGCAAAACCGGCGTATTACAGCGCGAGAAGGAATTGCGCCTGTTGAAGCAGCGGCAGGAAGATTTGCATATCGAAATCGAAGCGTTCGAAGACCAGCTGGAAACAGCTGAAACCGGCTTGAAAGATGCGGAAGTTCAGCGCGAATCGATTCAGCAACAGGACAATAGCCTAGGTGCTGAGCTGTCGGTAAAAAGCGCGGAATTTAGCGCGCATTCGGCCAGGTTGGAACATCAGCAACGCCGCCTGGAGCAGGTCTGCAACGATATTGAAGAGATCAGTCGCGAGACCGCCGAAAATGCCGAAACTATCGCTGAATCCAGTATGTTGCTGGAGCAGGCCGAACAGGTCATGGCCGAGCAGGAGCAAAAAAAGCAAAGCTTGGAAACAATGAATCAGGATTTGCAATCCGAGCAACAGCGCATCGACCAGTCCGCCAATGAAGCCAGACAGCAGGTTTTCAGCCTTAAGTCGCAGATTGAATCGCTACGTTCTTCCGAAACATTGACCGGCAAACAGCTGGAGCGCTTGCAATTGCAACATCGGCAGTCGGTTGAGCGCATCGCCGAACTGGAGCTTAATCTGCACCAAACGTTGACCCCGATGGATCAGGAAAAAAAGCAGCTTGAGCAGATGGTTGTGGATAAGGAGCAGCTGGAATCGCGTCTAAAACAACAGCGCCAGATTCAGGAAGACCTGGAAGCCGAAATAACCCAGCTATCCGAACAGCACATCAAAACCCAACGCGCGCTGGAAAAGCAAAAAGAAGCTCTGGATACCATCCGCTTCGAATTGCAGGAAAGCAAGGTGCGTCAGCAAACCGTCAACGAGCAGCTCAACGAAATCGATGCGGATGTCGAGACGGTGCTGCAAAGCCTGCCGGAACAGGCGGAAGAACATGGCTGGAAAAGAACAGTCGACGACCTGTTGGCTCAAATCGAAAGATTAGGTACTATTAACTTAACGGCGATAGAGGAATTTAAGGCGCAATCGGAGCGGATGGATTTTCTTAACGAGCAGCATGCCGATTTAATCGAGGCATTGCAAACCCTTGACCAGGCAATCAGCCAGATCGACAAAGAAAGCCGGCTGCGTTTTAAGGAAACATTCGATAAAATAAATACAGGTTTGCAGGAAAAGTTTCCCAAGTTATTCGGCGGCGGTCACGCTTATCTGGAATTGACCGAGCAGGACGAGCTGGAAGCGGGCGTAAACATTATTGCCAGACCGCCCGGCAAGAAGAACAGTTCCATACATTTGTTGTCCGGTGGCGAGAAGGCATTAACGGCTGTTGCCTTGGTGTTTTCGATTTTCGAACTCAATCCCGCGCCCTTTTGTTTGCTGGACGAAGTCGATGCGCCGCTGGACGATGCCAATGTCGGGCGGTTTTCAAAAATGGTCGAAGAAATGTCGGCATCGGTGCAGTTTTTGTATATTTC
>DATBQC010000953.1:0-2607 GCA_036561065.1 Methylobacter sp.
GCCATGCCGCCACTGTTTAAAGCCGAATTCTTTAAGTTGCTAACAGCGATGTTAATAGCGGTAACGGATCTGATGATTTGATTGTCGACATTATTCTGGATGACGGAGCTCAACCCGGCTCCAGCCAAGGCAGGAGACTGATTCAGGGAGCCATTCTGGAGCAATGCGGCATTCTCAGGTAATTGGAAAAATGAGGAGGAAACTACCGAGCCATTCAAAGAAGTGATTCTCTCTAAACTAAAGTCAATGATTATTCCGTTTGGCAATACAAATCCGCCCCTTAATTTATCTAGCTCATCATCAGAGGCGCGCTCCCAATTGTCAAAGCGGAGAATCGGATTGACGGGGGCGGCATCTGCTAGTGCCTGACAGGCGAAACTGGAACCGATCCAAACGGTTAGCCAGAGTAAAGGCCTGATGAGGTTTCGGTAGATATTGATTTTATAGGGTTTCATGTTAAACGCTCCGCTTAATTAAAAATCCCAACGTCCGGGCTGCAACATATTGAATTGGCCTAAACTGGCCCGATCGACGGCGGAACCTAACGGTGCTTTGACCCGAAGTGCCCACTCTTGCTGATCTTGAAAATGCCTAGCCGCTACGTCCTGTTTATCATGGATTAAAAATAAAATACGGTTTCCCCACATTTCCTCAAACTCGTCCCTGGGTACTACTTTAATGCCTACAGAAGGGTCTCCCAGCAGAACTTCCTGATCATTGAGTCCTTTAATAATAACGAAATGCAAGTAACCGTTATTGTTGATAATCGTGATCGCCGGCACATTGGCTGTAAGCAGTTGATCCAATTTGATCTTGAATCCGTCGGAGCGATAGCCGCGTCTTTCCAGATAAAGTTTTATATCCAGTAACGAAAATCCCTGCGTTTGAATCTTCTGCTGATCGCCATTTTGATACATATCAACAAATACACTTTGCTCGTCTACTGCATCGTCATAGTGATAGGTAAGCAGGCTGGCCAGCGTTGCCGAGCCGCAACTGAAATCGTACTGTTGTTTGTATACGGTCTTGAACCGTCGTTCTAAAAAAGTGGTCATGGGGATGTTAAAGTTTCCTGCACCCGCAATGCCATTGACGTTTAGAGAACCCGCAGCACTGTAAAACGTAGGCAGCAGGAGAATAATGCATTTAGCAAAAAATCGAATCATGCCGCACCCCCATCGAATAAAAATCCATTAAGGTGCTATCGTTACGCTCACGATAGTCGAATCCTGAATGACGACGTTATTACCGCTGTTTTGAATGACACTGGTAATGCCACTTGCTTGGGCAAACGAGCCGTGATCGATAATGTTGTAACCATTGACGTTATTGATTGCTTGATTACCGACTAATGTGGCCCGCAGATTCATATTATTAAGAGTCGTTATATTTATGCCTTCGCGCCCCCGCGCATTATCCAACTCTTCTAGCAATACGACTTCGGACGGTGAAAAAAATAACTTATCCTGATTCTGGGCAAAATCGGCTTTCGCCGCCTGACTTTGCATAATAACTACAAGTAGAGTTAAAAAGCAGCGCTTTAAAATCGATTCCATAACATACTCCCTACATATTCGATGACGTATCAGTTAAGAGCCGATAAGCGATCGCTTACTCACCGGCAAACTGAAGTTTATTAACCCTACGATTAATAAACCTTAAGGTGCAATGGCTGCTGTGCCTTGGGTAGCGCTTACCGTACCGTCAACTGCTACGGATTGTTGTGCTAAACCCATGCCGGAGTTTTGAAAGGTCTGAGTAATACCAGCATTACCGACAAGCGAGTGATCGATATTATTGCCAATCGGTAAAGAGGAAAGTGTCGTGGTACTGGTTGGTAAAATAGAGGAATTACCCGTGACTGTGCCTGATAAATTTTGATTGCTGACTCTGTAGTTACTGGTTGCAGTGCCGCCATTATTGGCAGCAGCTGATCCGATTCCATTTGAACTCGCCTGGCTTCTATCTGCGTTGTCGTTGTTGACTGTAGTTGCAGTGCCGCTATTATTGGCCACAGCTGATCCGATTCCATTTGAATTCGCAAGACTATTGTCGGTAGATGCAAATGCACTGCTGCCATTATTGGCAGCCGCGGAACCTTGAGCAGGTGTATCAGCCACGCTACGGTTAGAATGATCTGATGAAGCGTTGCCACTCCCGTTTGCGGCCGCATCGGTTGCGTTAGCTGCGGCACTAGGGTTATTGGTGCTAAGGGCAACAATAGCGGTACTCGTGGCAACACTGCCGGCAACGCCGCTAGCAGAACTACCCGAGTCTGCCCATGTATTAGAAGTCGAAGCCAGCGCTATCAGGATACTTATAGTTAATGTTTTGTTGTTAGATTGTTTCATTGTGATTACTCCATGAAGTTATTCAAATGTTGTTCAATAAAAATATCCGATAGTTTGGGACAGCCGCGCATCATGTACCCATCTAACATCCTTTTAGGTTCTAAGATTTGTTTGCAGTTGACTTAAAAGGTATGTCGAATCTGAACGGAACGGTGATGTTCAGAAAATAAGCCGGTGACGAATCGGTCAAGCCAATGCCGCCTAAAGCCGAGAAGAATAGACTGCGTCCAATAGTCGATGCTGCGCCCACAGTAAA
>DATBQC010000954.1:0-2256 GCA_036561065.1 Methylobacter sp.
AAGATTTGATGCACTTGCGGTCTACAACCAGTTGTAGAAATATTTTTATCACAACCGCCAAAGGCCGCCGCGAAGCGTCTATCCGCTATAGCGCGTAGCGGTGCCATAAATTTGCAAATTTGTCAAGGCGCCCCATAATCAGGTAGTGGGTCCATTTGAAATTATGAAGCCGGCGTTTTTTGCAGATCAACGAAAAGCACGGGTTCGACTCGATTTCTATTCGTCTCTGTGTCGAGAAGCGTAAAACCGGATTTTATATAAAAATCGACGGCGGACCTTTTCGAATCGACGACGACAAACCGGCACCCGACGGCGGGGCTTACCGTATCCTTCGCTATTCCGAGCGCTAAATCGACAAGAAGAGTTCCTATGTCTTTTCCCCTATATCTAGTGTCTACAGCTAAGCGCGCAATCTTTACGGCTGGATAATGGAGGTATTTATAATCAACTCCAGCATCATTTAGTATGTCATTGTCACCATTATCAAGAACAACCTCGCCGCACACTAGAGTAACGTACGCAATAACCTTAAGATTCAGGCTTACATCGAACACGGCGTATGTTCTAGCGAGACTCTTATCGTGGTATGCTTTCGCATGCCTCTGCAAAAATGTTTTAAGCGGGGTGAATTCGGCACCAAGAGAAAGCCCGGTGAGGCGATCACCGGGCTTGATCAATCTTACCTCAAAAGGTAATTCCTCGTCAGCCACGCTTCATAGAGAACGTGATTCGACCACCATTGTCACGCATGGATTGCGTGATTTTTACGCCGCGCTTTACACTCTCAAGCGCCGCTGCTTTTGGTTTCCCAAATGTGACCTGATTTTTGAACTTTTGCGCATCTTTCTCTGTAAGGGTGACGCGGCCAAAAGCGTTTGATTTTATCGCCATTGCGTCCTCCTTCTTTAGCCATACCGTTAGCTGACATCATTGCCGAATTCGAATTGACGATATGTTAATTGGCTTACGTAAGGCAAGCTGACAAGCGTAATAATTTTACGCCGTATCATACGCGTCATATTATGTCGTTGTTTTTACTGCCTTTTTATAAGGACCGCGTTTCGTAACAAATTTAGCCTCTTCGGCTTCGATCAAGCTGACGATATCCTTAACATCCCAAAGCCAACCCGATACGCCAGCCTCCATGGCGGGGCTGACGCGCAACGTCTTGTGAATGCGACAAAAATTGTAAAAGAACGCAAAGAGCGCGACCGAATAAGCGTGGTTTTCCAATTTCTTAGAGAAACCGTTCGTAAGGCGCGTAAAACGGCGATTTTGCATACGCCAAGTCAGGTTACTGCGCTCAACATATGACGTTGACACATGCGCCGGATCGGGGTTCCCTTCGATTGTCGTCTTTTTGATGCCCGTGCATTGCGCGGGTGAGTAGCGGCCCTTGAAGCTCTCTGGCGCGTTGCCATACATTTTGACGAGCATGGCATAATCAACGTCGGCACCGAACGCCCCTTCAACAGCTTCCAAATACGCCTTGTGGCCGTCGCTGGTGAGCTGGACGCGGTTCGCCAGCCGAGACGCCAGATTGTCGATAAACCACATGGCGCATTCGCCGTCGCGGTCACCGACGAAATAAGAAACAATCAACTTGGAGTCCGCGTCGAGAGCGGTCCAAGTCCAAGCGTCGCCAGCCCCCTCGGGCGCGGCCTTCGCCGTCGCCACGTTCTTTTGTTTGGCGTAAATAAAGCTCCAAACCTCATCAACTTGGATTCTCTTGGATCTCAGGTTGATGACATGCTCGTTGTGATAGGCGTCACACGCCTTACCGGCGTCCTCCATGAGGCGAAGGACCGTGTTTTTGCCGACGTTCAGCAGGCGAGTGATGGAGCGAACCGAATTGCCTTCGCAGAGAAGGTGAATAATCCGGGCGCGTTCTTCGCGAGAGAGCTTGTTCATGCCCTCTCATATAGACCTTTAATGCTTGAGCGTCAAGCATCAAGTGGCTGTTTTAATTTCCTGGTCTGTATCGCGGCCTTCAATCGCCCACGCTTCGCAAAAGGAGATGACAGGGTATACCCCTTCGGGCGGACGCCGAGTTCCCGCACCATACGGATAGCCGCAAGGGCTTCCCGAACAACATTTTCTTGCGCCCGAGCCTTAGGGTTCGCCGACATAAGCTCCACCAGACTTTTTTCTTTCATAGCGAAATCCCTCATAAGGACCAATAAGATGAAGGCGTCTGGATAGCCATCTCATGGTCGCGGCGAAGCATATAGTCCTGTAGCAAACGATAGTAACCCC
>DATBQC010000955.1:0-2174 GCA_036561065.1 Methylobacter sp.
GCTGAAATTCCGTTGCTGGCGGAAGAAGAATCCCGATTTTATACTGTACTGGTTAACGATACTGAAAAAGCTTTTGGAGCAGTTTCCATGGGCAATCCGCATGCTGTTATCCAAGTCACGGATGTTAAAACCGCGCCGGTGGCTGAATTGGGCAAAGCCCTGGAAGGCCATGCTTTTTTCCCGGAGCGGGTTAATGTCGGATTTATGCAAGTCATCGATCGCCAACACATTAAGTTGCGCGTGTATGAACGCGGCGCTGCCGAAACCCTGGCTTGCGGGAGCGGCGCTTGTGCAGCCGTGGTTATCGGCATTGAGCACAATTTGCTGGATCATACGGTCAGTGTTGATTTGCCCGGCGGAACGTTAACCATCAACTGGCCTGGTCGCGGCGAACCGGTTTTAATGACGGGGCCTGCCATTTCTGTTTTTGAAGGACAAATAACGTTATGAACGAATCCATCATGGAACTCACTTCAGCCCAGATTGAAGAGTATCTATTAAAACACCCCGAGTTCTTTCATGAACACTTGAATTTGCTGGAACACATGAGCATCCCTCATCCTACCGGCAATGCGGTCTCGCTGATTTCCAAGCAGTTGGAACTGTTCAGGAGCCGGCATCATGACATGGAAAACCAGCTCACGGCGCTGATTGAGATAGCCAGAGATAACGATACCTCGCTGAACCGTATGCACAAGCTCACCTTGGCGCTGCTGGATGCGGCAACGCTGGAAGAAGCGGTTGCCAACCTTGATATCGTGCTGTCGGAATATTTTTTGATCGACTTTGTCGCTGTGCGCATTATCAAACACAATCCGGACGCCGCCCTCACCAACCTGTTTATTGAGCCGGACAGCAAAGACCTGGAGCCGTTTGCCAGCGAATTGGCCGCCAATCAGCCCAAATGTGGCCGCCCGACCATGGCCCAGGCCAGAGTGTTATTTGGCGAGTCGGCGTTTGAAGTGAAATCCTGCGCCATTATTCCGCTGGCTTTTACCGAATTGGAAGGTATTTTGGCGATCGGCAGCCGGGAAGAAGGCCGCTTCCATTACAGTATGGGCAATCTGTTTTTAAATCAAATGAGCGAAATAATAGGCACCCGGCTGATCACCTTGTTGCAGCAAAATTAATATGCATCCTGATGCCGAGCTGATGCTGGCTGACTTTTTCAAGCAGCTCACCGTAGAAGTTCGTGCCTCGGAACACACCGTAAAAAGTTATCAGCGGGATATTAAACACCTGTCCCGCTATTGCACAGACAAGGCCATAACTCAATGGGCCGACTTGAAACACACCGATATTCGCGCCCACATAGCCGGTCGTCACCGGAAAAACCTGAGCAGCAAAAGTCTGCAACGCGAGCTGTCTGCGATACGCAGTTTTTATAATTACCTGTTAAAAAAAGGCCTGGCCGAGGTTAACCCGGCGCAGCATATCCAGGCGCCCAAACAGGGCAGGAAGCTGCCTAAAACACTGGATGTCGATCAGCTATCCGGTTTGCTGGAAGCCGGGGCAAGTTCGCTGCTGGAAATCCGCGATCTGGCCATGTTCGAGTTGTTCTATTCATCCGGCCTGCGGCTGAGTGAGCTGTCGGCGCTGGATTTATCCGACCTGGACTTGTCGGACAGCACCCTGACTGTCCGCAAAGGTAAGGGCGGTAAATCAAGAGTGTTGCCGGTAGGTAGCAAAGCGGTTGTCGCGATTGAAAACTGGCTGCTGCAGCGAACCGTAAAAAACGCCGCCGAGCCAGCTTTATTTGTTTCATCGCGCGGAACTCGGCTCGGGCAGCGCAGCATTGAATTAAGGTTGGAACGGTGGTGCATAAAAAAAGGCATAGCCGAACATATCCATCCGCATATGCTGAGGCATTCCTTCGCCAGTCATTTGCTCGAATCCAGTCAGGACTTAAGAGCCGTTCAGGAATTGCTCGGGCACAGCAATATCAGCACGACTCAGATATACACCCATCTGGACTTTCAACATTTGGCTGAAATCTATGATAAAGCACATCCCAGGGCCAAAAAAAAACCGTTATAGCGGCTTGCGCCATAAGCAGAAACTTAAAAAACCTGTTACCATGTAACTAATTTTTCATATAAAAAGCAGTAGGGTGAGATATTTTTCGATCCTACGAAAAAACCTCTTTACGGGATTTCAAAAATGGCGGCAAACGA
>DATBQC010000956.1:0-3882 GCA_036561065.1 Methylobacter sp.
TTTTACTTTTCCGAACAATTGACAAGGCGGCAATGAAAGAATTTCATTAAAAGCCTGATCTAATGTGCCGGAGCCCGATTCGCGCTTTTGTCTGGCAACAAGCAACTGCATGATATGACCCACTCGCACCGTGTGCATATCGGTAAACAATTCAGCATTCGACTTGATCAACATGCCCAAGTAAATGATCAGTTCCTGGATAATGATATGCTCGCTGGCATCGTTATTATTGTAGGCGCGGATAGTTTGCAAAATTTCCGAAGAATCGGCGGGGCGTGTCAAGGTTGCCCTGCCGCTGTACGCACGGCCTAAGGTTAATGCATGTTGACGAACCAGTATATCGGTGGCCGCCTGCTCCAGGTTGATGTCGTACTTGCCCAGCAATCCGGCGCAACGCCTGACAATATACCAGGCATGCTGATCTCCGGCCCGCCGATAGACTTCTTCCAGCAAGTCGCGCACGCATCCGGCCGTGCCGTCCGTCGCCGATAATCCGGTGTCGTAATTCAGGTTATGACGAAGGCTCAGTAAACTTAATAGTTCAAGCTGCGCGTAAAGGTTGGCATTGGTTTTTAGTTGCCCGATGAGCACTTCATCGGAGCTGATTTCCCACTCCGTAACCGTGTAAGTATCCAAGGGTGTTGCTGGATCGGCATCTATTGGTAGTGCCTGAAAAAAAGGTCGCTTGGCTTCCTCCCACGTGGCTTTTGAAAACTGAAAGTCATGCAGATAGTTAATTTTTTCATGACTTGAAGTGTCCGCGAATTCGGAAAGGGTTCCGAGTTGCACCGGAATGCCCAGCGTAGAGCCTTGTTGCAGTTCCTTGATAAATTCAATCAGGACCTCACGGTTATGGATGCCCAGCATATTCTGTTTTATCGTCATAACCACCAAAGGATTGCCCGGTCTGTCCCAATGCTTATAGATATAGGCCAGCTCCAGTCGCAGGCGCTGTATCAGCATACGGTTGTCCATCGCAAGATAAAAGCCTTTTTGATTGAGGCATTGCGGCAGGAAAAGCAGTCGCTCGCCTGCCAACATATACATTTTTGATGTTGCCAGGGTCCGCAACTGCCTTAGAGGTCTACCGGTTAAGCCGATACGATCATTTCTGCCAACATGCGTGTAGGCATCGGCCAGTTCATTGGCTTCCCTGATCTGAATAGGGGCTATGGCAGCGAGGGTTTGGGTACGAATACCATATTTCATTAAGCTGTTTTGCACGTCTTCATCCTGAGCAAGCAACTGAATTTGCAGGTTGCACTCCTGAGTTTGTTTAACGACTTTGTGTCGGCCTAAGGGGTCGACGTCCTCAATTTCAAGCAAGCCATCCTGAATAAGACAACCGAGCATAAAAAGACTTTGCGCCCAAACCAGTGGTATATTTTCATTCGGCACACGTTCCCGGCTATGCGGTTGTGCTTTTTCCGCTTCGATTAACTCTTTTGGGACGATATAAAGTTCCGGCAATAATTGCCTGCCATCCTGTTCAACCAGCAAGCTCTCCAATTTAGTGCGATACCGCATAGCGGCATCGTTATCGCCTGTGAATAAGTTGTTAAGCAGTAAGTAGGTAAAAAATAACGGCCATTCGCATTCTATATCCATGAATTGTCTTAATTCATGCGGATCGTAATGGAGACGATGACCGTCTTCTATGGCTGTTTGGTGGCCGTCCAACAAGAAGCGCTTGCAGCCGTATCGGCCTTCGAGTTTTTCGCAAATAATCGCTTCCGTTTTTACCCGTATTATCTGATTATCGACTGCGAAAGCCGGGAACCCGGTAATGCTTAGAACGGCGGAATCCGCTTCTTTAGAAATGGATTCCCTGGGTAAAAGCGATTCCAGGGTAATTCGCGTTCGGGCGATGTCGTCACTGATAACATGAACAACAGAGGCTTGCCCGCCCTCTTTGCCGAATAGATTAAAGCCGGACAGTGCCTCCAGAGCCGCTTTTGCCATGCCGATCGAGCTGGCATTCAACTCAGCAATGCCATTATTGGTTTTATGTCCGCGCTCCCAGATGCCGTAGTCGGGCGTACGGTAAGTTCGACTGATGTAGTGCACCAGATTCTGGACAAAATTGACTTCATCAATCGTAAACACAATGCGTAAACCGGACGCGGTCATTTGCGCCAGCATCAACAGGAACAAAGACGTGGCATCCAGTTGCAAATGTCCCCATTCATGATCGCCCACCACTACGATGCCGGTTTTCGTATCGTACTTGGCATGCAAAGCGTCCAGCGGATTCTGCGTGTGCTTGAATTTCTCGACTTTGGGCGCTTGGCGCATCATCGCCGTCAGCAGTCCGCGCATCAGCTTGACGACGCTTTGCTCCAGCAAATAAGCGCGTCCGCTGTTTTTTTCAACCTGAATGTCTTCAACGCGCCGGTAAGCAAGCGCCAGTCCCCATGCAGCGAGAATACTGTAAACATTATCCCTTACCCAGGCATCGGTGTAATTGCCGTGCACGTTGACCGCGGTACTGGCCGGCAATAAGCCGGTCACCCAATCCTGGCGGCTCAGGATGATGTCCTGTACTTGCTGGAAATAGGTTTCTAATTTTTCGTGTTGAGTCGGTTTCATGTTTAATTAATGCGTCGTTTTAGAAATAGACTCTTGGGATAGCCGCCCCAATCCAGCCGGGCCGCGACTATTATCCCCTGGAATTCATAATGACCAGCAACTAATGCGCCATAATCTATGTTCATCAATAGCAGAGTTACGATTACGCTTATCCTTGCTGTTTGTTCTGATTTACGGTCGCATACCATCACGGTGTTTTGCACCAATTTGAGATAAAGACTTATTTCTTGCACTAAAAATGCACAGAAATACTGCTGGTCGATGCATAACAAGACCTTTTCTGAACAGTCATCCAGTACTGTGCTGTACGCGCCGGGTATTGGTTTGATTATTGCTTTGCTTATAATCAAATTGAATCTGTTATTTTTTGATGTCACGTCTAAACATGCCGCCGATAGCGGCGATCACCGGTTATTTTTAATGAGCAAGATCAGTATGAAGTTGAGGGTTAGTTGCGATCTTCGTTTCCAGATTGGCTCCCCAACAGCCTTAATTTTAATGCTGCGGCCATTGAGTGGTGCACAGCAAAAGATTGCAAAATCCAGTTATACCGTTGAGCCTGACATACCTATAACAGAGGGCAAAGACGCCTATGGTAATTATTGCCAACGCTTGGTTGCCCCTCCCGGAGAGTTTGTTATTCAAACCTCCTCTAAAGTAATAACTGCTGAAAGTATTGACAGTGCACCGGGGGCGTATTTTATTGAAATCCAGAATCTCCCTAACCTCGTTTTACCTTTCTTATTGCCGAGCCGCTATTGCGAATCAGACAGGTTTGGTAATCTTGCCAGAGAGATAGTAGCCGATGCATTGCCGGGTTACGATCAAGTCGGCAAAATTGTTGATTGGGTTCGCTATACCATAAAATATATTCCCGGCTCCAGCGAGTCCCCGCTATCGGCGATTGAGGTTCATCACCGTGGCTATGGCGTATGTCGGGATCTTGCGCAACTGGCCATCGCATTATGCCGAAGTATCAGTATACCTGCACGGCTAGTGGTGGGTTATTTGTATCGGCTTGAACCAATGGATTTGCATGCCTGGTTTGAGGCTTACATCGGCGGTCGATGGTATGCTTTTGACCCCACCCAGAGCGATTTGCGTGGGGGCAGGGTGATTATCGCTTTTGGGCGCGATGCGGCTGATGTGTCGATATTTCATCAGTTCGGCCCGGACTGTCTATTGAACAGCATGGAAGTTCGGGTCGATTTGATGGATGAGTCCTTGTAAATGGCCTTATTTAGCAGTCAGCGCCACATCCTTAAAACAAATACCATCCCAGCCGTATTGCAT
>DATBQC010000957.1:0-1657 GCA_036561065.1 Methylobacter sp.
ATCGGACGAATGGTTCATAACTTGCAGTTCTGACGTTCGGATTAAACCGCTGGGCTCCGAAAATGTGCCCCCAACGACCTGAGCCTTGGATTCAATCGACTTGGTCCCAACAATCTGGAGAAATCATGAGCGACATTCCAACTTCTTACCGTCGATTGACGCAATCTGTCTCCGAGAGCCTGGCAGTATTACGGAACGATTTGCCAGGCGTAATGAAGGGCTTCAGCGATTTGGCGCGAACCGCGAGTAGCGAGGGTGCGCTCGACAAGAAGACCAAAGAGTTGATCGCGTTGTCACTAGGTGTGGCGGCGCATTGCGATGCATGCATCGGTTTTCACGCGCAGACACTGGTGAAGCTTGGAACTACCAAGGAGGAGCTTGAAGAAGCGCTTGGCATGGCGGTGTATATGGGTGGAGGGCCGTCCTTGATGTACGCGGCAAATGCGCTGGTGGCGTTTGAGGAATTCGCGGAAATACCTTGATTTGCAGGATTCGGGATGGAGCATATTTCGGGCGGCATGGTTCATGAGGGCTTTACCTGAACATCACTCCTAATCCAAAGCCGAACCAAAATCTGAAGAGGGATATCAATGAAAAGCAATGTTGGAGGAATCGATCGTGTGGCACGTATCGTTGTCGGCCTCGTGATTTTGAGCTTTTATTTTATTTTGAACGATGGGACTCGCTGGTGGGCGTTGCTCGGCATGATTCCGCTGTTGACTGGCATAATCGGATGGTGTCCGGCCTATTTGCCTTTCGGCATTCGCACTTGCGAGTCTCCCAAGAATTGACGGCCTTTCGTTCGCCGCCGCGATGAATTGCGGGTAAGGTAATCAAATCTGCGGCCGGCGTTGACTTCGATGAATGAGGCATGAGGCCAGAGCGACCGCAATTTCAAATTCGCCATGGCTGGAAAGGCAATGACAGATTCGGACGAATTGATCGATCAGGCAACATTGATTCAAGGCTTGGCTGAGGCGCTGCGTCAGGGCGGTGCGATTGTTCAAGTTTTTGAAACCCATATTTCCTGGGTGCTGATTTCGGCGGGCTTCGCATACAAATTTAAAAAGGCGGTTCAATTTGACTTCCTGGATTTCTCCACACTCGCATCACGCCATTTTTACTGTCTCGAAGAAATTCGTCTGAATCGCCGCCTGGCGCCCAATCTCTATCTTGACGTTGTTGCCGTCACCGGCAGTCTCCAGCATCCGCAACTGAATATGCCAGGTGTCCCGATTGAATATGCGGTCAGGATGCGCGCATTTCCGCAAAATGCATTATGGAACGTCCGCCTGGACGACAAGCTCCTCAATAGCGAGGAAATCGATGCATTTTCGAAAAAAATAGCACGCTTCCACCTGGATGCAAATGTTGCGGACAGTGAGAGTGCCTGGGGTACGCCCGCGGCGCTTCGACGCGTCGCGAACGAAAATTTGGAAACCATTGCGAGTTCGGTAGTCGACAGCTTCGAAAAACGAATGTTGGACGAAATAAAGGCGTGGCATATTGCGCAACAGCGGATACTTGAGCCCAGATTTTTGGACCGCAAGGCGCGCGGCATGGTCAGAGAATGTCATGGCGACCTGCATTGCGGCAACATACTGACACTTGATCAGCAGGTGGAAATATTCGATTGCATCGAGTTCAATGAGCGCTT
>DATBQC010000958.1:0-5566 GCA_036561065.1 Methylobacter sp.
TATTTTGGAATAGGAAGCTACGGAAGCTTTATTTCAGGCCTTGAAACCATAAGAGGGCAAGTATCTTATTTGAATAATACGCTATTTGAAAGTGCAAGATCTCCCTTTGGCTGTAGCAATGTAAATGCAAAAGTGAGAAAAAATGAAGGCGCTCTATCTCGTCTGCATAGACTATTCGATAAAGTTCAGAGCGGAGTGCTTACCGCTGACGAAGCAATGATTGAAGTTAAAATTCTGTTTGGGGAAGAGGGTAAGTCAGTTCCAGAATTTATTCGTGAATTGCAACTCCAGTTTGAAAATGCACCACGGTATCCAGAGCAGTTAAGGCTTATTGATGAAGAGTGGGAAGAATGTGCCGCAGAGCCAACCGAAGGCAAGAAAAGAATTCCTCGAACACCTCGGCCAAAGCCCACTCCAATTCCGCAGCATTATCGTATAGAAATTTGGCGCGAGTCTAAGAAAGATAAGAAGCATGTCAGAGTTACTAAGCTATGAATTTCGAAAGCCCCCAAAATCGATGGAGTCCGTCCTGTAGGCTGAAATAAGCCGGCTCGAGCGACAGCGAGAACTGGCGTTTTCGACACACCCCCTCGGATTCGCCGGAAACGCCACCTCGCGCTACGCGCTTGGATGATCTTATTCCAGCCTACGCTATTTTGATCGGCTTGAGCCACGGGATTGCACCGTGGTCAAAGGGATCAAATTACTTTTCGTCACCGCCTTTAAATCAATAGGGGGGCAGGCTCGATGATTCATGCCCCCCTATAGAAACAAGCATCTTGATGTTATTGGGTGCCCATCGCTACCCATGCTACAATTTTATAATCGCATTGACGGAGCAACAATATGCCAACTATAAGCATGTTTTATGGAATACTGATACGGATGTTTTTCAATGACATTGAGCGTCATCACCTTCCGCACATTCATGCTGAATATCAAGGACAAGTAGGTGTTTATGCAATTGAAGATGGTACTCTGCTCGCGGGTAGCCTGCCATCCAACAAGCACAAACTTGTTGTAGCTTGGGTCGAAATTCATAAGGATGATCTTATGGCGGATTGGACGCTTGCAGTTAATGGTAAAAAACCTTTTAAAATTAAAGGACTTGATCAATGAGAATTGCAAAAGTTGATGCCCAGCCTGACTGGACACTGTTGGTTACCACTACCGATGGCAGAGTCGGCCAATTTGATATGCGCCCCTACCTTGGCTATGAAGCCTTCGAAGAGCTTAAGGATACTGCCGAGTTTATGAAGATTAGCAACGGTGGCTACTTTGTCGAATGGCAGTGTGGCGCCGATCTCTCCGCAGATACGATTGAGGCCAAAATGCTCGAGAAAAAGGAGACAGCGAACGGTTAACGCGTTGTACCGCTGTCAGGCGGATTCGCGCCACGACTACAAAGATGTAGCAGATAGTCGATTGACGGTTTGCTAACGCGAAACCGCCCTACTCCATCCTATTTCTTCGCCGCTTGCATCTTCAGCAACGCCAGTTTTTTCTTTTTCGCCCGCTCCGCTTTTTCAGCCTCTTCCATCTCCTTGCGCAAGCAACGCGCATCGTAGCGCCGTTTTGCCTGTGCCGATTTTTGCGCCCGGCTCCGTTCGGTATTGTTTGGCGGTGCGGGTTGCATGACGATGCAATCGACCGGGCAAGGCGCTACGCACAATTCACAGCCGGTGCATTCCGAGGCTATAACCGTGTGCATGAATTTTGCCGCGCCCAATATCGCATCGACCGGACAGGCTGCGATACATTTAACGCAACCGATGCAGTCTTCTTCAATGATAAACGCGACGCTTGCAGGTCTGTGCAGGCCGAATTCGGTATTCAGAGGCTTGGGGGGGACGCCCAATAAATCGGCCAGATCGCGTATGCCTTCGTCTCCGCCCGGCGGGCACTGGTTGATGTCCGTTGCGCCCGAGGCAATGGCTTCCGCGTATGGACGGCAGCCTTGGAAGCCGCATTGTCCACATTGGGTCTGCGGCAGCAAGGCATTGATTTGATCAATCAAGGTCTCGGATTCAGGTGAAACGGGCATGTTATGAGTATTAGTCTCGCGTATGGCAAGCAAAAAAAATCGGATTCGCGACTTTAGTCGCGCTGACGGTTGTTATCATCGGCCTCAGTGTATGAGTCCTCGTGCGCGACTAAAGTCGCGGCTCCATTCATAGCTCCCATGCTCCGACATGGGAACTATGAAGATGGTTACTTAACCCGCATTCCCGGCTGTGCACCTTCATCAGGACTCAAAACCCAAATATCCTTGCCGCCGGGACCTGCGGCCAACACCATGCCTTCGGACAGGCCAAAACGCATTTTCCTTGGTGCAAGGTTGGCGATGACCAGGGTCAATTTCCCTTCCAAATCTTCCGGGCTGTAGGCGGATTTAATCCCGGCAAAGATGTTGCGGGTTTCATCGCCGATATCCACGGTCAACTGTAACAACTTGTCCGCGCCTTCGACGTGATCGGCCTTGATGATTCTGGCGATACGCAAATCCAGTTTGGCGAAATCCTCAAACTCGATGGTATCGGCGATGGGTTCGCATTTTTTAGCTTTCACAGGCTCGGCAGTTTTTTCCAGGTTTTCTTTGGAAGCTTCGACTATCGCCGCGATTTTGTCGGCCTCAACCCGCGTCATCAGCGGTTTGAATTCGTTGATAGCATGGTTTAACAAAGGCTTCGCATCAACCGGCCAAGCTTGCGCTTCGATGTTTAAAAAGCTTTCCGCATTGCCTGCCAACACAGGAAGCACCGGCTTCAAGTAAACGGCCAGCAGCCGGAACAGGTTGAGTCCCATCGTGCAGACTTCATGCAGCTCAGTGTCCTTGCCTTCTTCCTTGGCGATCAGCCACGGTTTTTTCTCGTCGATATACTGATTGGCTTTATCGGCCAACGCCATGATCTCGCGCATGGCTTTACCGAATTCGCGCGCTTCGTAAAGCTCGGCAATGTGCGTGTTGGCCGTGACGAATTCATGGAACAAGGCCTGCTCGGAACATTGTTCGGACAATTTATTGTCAAAACGTTTGGCGATAAATCCGCTGCAACGGCTGGCGATGTTGACCACTTTGCCGACCAAATCGGAATTAACCCGCTGGCTGAAATCGTCAAAATTCAAATCGATGTCATCGACCCCGGCACTGAGTTTGGCGGCAAAATAATAGCGCAGGTATTCGGGGTTCAGGTGATCCAGATAGGTTCTGGCTTTGATAAACGTGCCGCGCGATTTAGACATCTTTTCGCCGTTCACGGTTAAGAAGCCGTGGGCGAAAATCGCACTGGGCGTCCTGAAATGCGCGCCGCTGAGCATCGCAGGCCAGAATAAGGCGTGGAAATAGATAATGTCTTTGCCGATGAAATGATACAACTCGGCGTCGCTGTTTTTGCTCCAGAACTCGTTAAAATCCAAGCCCTGCTTATCGCACAGGTTTTTAAAACTGGCCATGTAGCCGATCGGCGCATCCAGCCAGACATAAAAATATTTGCCCGGCGCATCCGGAATTTCAAAACCGAAATACGGCGCATCGCGGCTTATGTCCCATTGCTGCAAACCGCCGTCCAGCCATTCGGCCAATTTGTTGCTGACTTCGGGTTGCAAGTGACCGGCGTGGGTCCACTCGCGCAACATGTCGCTAAAGTTGGCCAGATCGAAAAAATAATGTACAGAATCTTTATCGACGGGTTTTGCGCCTGAAATCGCGGAAACCGCATTTTTCAGTTCGGTCGGCGCATAGGTCGCACCGCAGGCTTCGCAGCTGTCGCCGTATTGGTCGAGCGCACCGCATTTGGGACATTCGCCTTTGATAAAACGGTCGGATAAAAACATGTTCTTAACCGGATCGAAGGCCTGGGTAATGCTGCGTGAGCTGATATGCCCGGCATCGCGCAAGCGTTCGTAAATCAGCGACGACAGGGCTTTGTTTTCTTCGGAATGAGTGCTGTGGTAATTATCGAACGCCACGCTGAACTCGGTAAAGTCGGCCAAATGCTCTTTGCCGACTTGGGCAATCAGTTGTTCCGGGGTAATACCTTCGCGATCCGCCCTGAGCATGATCGGCGTGCCGTGCGTGTCGTCCGCACAAACGTAATAGCAGAGGTTGCCGCGTTGTTTCTGGAAACGCACCCAAATATCCGTCTGGATATATTCAACCAGATGGCCGAGATGTATCGGGCCGTTAGCGTAAGGCAGGGCGCTGGTGACGAGTATTTTTCTATCTGACATAGTGAAAGCTCAAGCGATTCGAAGACAAAATTAGCCGGTTATTATGGCATAAAATACACGCAAGCTGCGATTATCAGCCGGCTAATTAAGTGCAATGGTAGGTTGAAATCGGTAAAATAGCCTATATCTTGAGTCTAATGCTTGGTAATTGATCAGGCGCGTTTTTTACAATTATGGAGCATGGTCATGGCGAGCATCGAAAAGGCTGATGTAGAAAATCTTCTGCAGACATTTATCGATCCCAACAATGGAACCGATCTGGTTTCTGCAAAATCGGTTAAAGCTATCGCAGTAGATGGCAACAACGTCAGCGTTAAACTGGAGCTGGGCTATCCCGCTAAAAGCTACATACCTGAGCTCAAAGCTGCGGTTGAAGAGCATCTTAAGACGCTTGCCGGTATTGGCGATGTCAGCGTCGAAGTCAGCGTAAAAATCGTTTCCCATGCCGTGCAACAAGCTTTAAAACCGCTACCCAACGTTAAAAACATTATCGCGGTCGCATCCGGCAAAGGCGGCGTCGGCAAATCGACGACGGCGGTCAATCTGGCTCTGGCTCTGGCTGCGGAAGGCGCTAATGTCGGCATTCTGGATGCGGACATTTACGGCCCCAGCATCCCGATGATGCTCGGACTTTCCGGCTATCCGGAAAGTAAAGACAACAAAACCATGATGCCTAAAATCGCTTACGGCGTACAAACCAATTCTATCGGCTATCTGGTGGAAGCCGATCAGGCCATGATCTGGCGTGGCCCGATGGTAACTACGGCCTTGCAGCAATTACTGAAAGACACCAACTGGGACAATCTGGATTATCTGGTCATTGATTTACCGCCCGGCACCGGTGATATTCAGCTTACCTTATCTCAGCAAATTCCGGTCAGCGGCGCGATTATCGTCACCACGCCGCAAGACATTGCGCTGATTGACGCCCAACGCGGCTTAGGGATGTTCGAGAAAGTCCACGTGCCGGTACTCGGTCTGGTTGAAAACATGAGCATGCATATTTGCAGCAACTGCGGTCATGAAGAAGCTATTTTTGGCGAAGGCGGCGGCCTTGCGATGGCCGAGCGCAACAGAATCGAGTTTCTCGGCTCCCTGCCTTTGGATATTAACATCCGGCAATTTGCAGATTCCGGCAGACCAACGGTGATTGCCGACCCGGATGGACGACCTGCGCAAATTTACAAGCAAATCGCCCGTAAAACAGCGGCCAGACTGGCGTTGAAGGCTAAGGATTTCACCACGAAGTTCCCCAAGATTGTCGTGCAAAACACGTAATATAAAAAAGCTTTTCACCACGAAGGCACGAAGGACACGAAGTTTTATATTTTTTTCT
>DATBQC010000959.1:0-2623 GCA_036561065.1 Methylobacter sp.
GCCGCCGAAGATCGACTGTATCCCGCCGAAAAAATTGCCGACGACCGAGCGCGACCGCACGGTGATCCCGCGCACCAGCCCAAGGTGCTGGACGACCCGGTAGCCCGCGATTTCATTGGTGGTCGAAACGATCATCGCAAATGCTCCGCCGCTCCATCAAAGGCGCGCCGAATCGGCGGCGCGGGTGAATTAGAGCGCGAGCGCAAGCGAGGGCGCAACTGGATTCTGCTTCGTGCGATTGCGCGGGGCGGTGGCCGCCCGCTCCGTTCTCGTAAATCTCGAGCCGGGTTCCGTTGTCTCGACTGACGAGCTTATGTCCCACGACCTACTGGAACGCGACGGCCCGGTTGCCAACGCGTCAGCATTCGCCCATACTAGCAACTGATGGTTACTCGACGCCCAAAAAATAAGAATATGTCAGCGCCCCACGAAGAGCAGATGGGGTTCGATTTTACTATGCCAAATATAAAACCGATTAGACTGTGGTCTGCCGACGAATTATATGATTGCATGTCGGAGCATGTGGCCGTCGACGCGAAGGAAGATGATCGAATCGAGAGGAAGTCGGCAAGGTATTCGGCTTGCCACCTTGGTGATTACTTTTCAATGTGGGCAAATACACCGCCAGATGGCGGGCTAATTCTTGTGGGCGTTGAAAATGACGGTAAGGTCACGGGGTGCAGGTCCATCGAGATTTCTCATCTAAATGAGCTGCAAAGAGCAGGAGACGTTTATTGCCCAGAAGCCCGTTACCAATCAAAGAAAGTTTCAGTAAAAAATTTTCGTGGAGAGGATGACTACATAATTGCCTTAAGAGTACTTTATCGTGAAGATAGAGTTGTGGAGACTGTCGCCCTGAACGCATTTATCCGTCGCGGATCATCAAAAAAATTGCTTTCTGATTCTGAAAAGCGAGAGCTCCAATTGTTGAAAGGACAATTGGAAATCGAAAGTGAACCAGTGTCGCTTCAATACCCTGAAGACTTTAACGCTACCCTTATCGCCCAATTTGTAGGCAGGGTTCGAGAGGATCGGCGCATGCCGTCGACGCTATCGACGGAAGATGTTCTATGTTTACGGAGGCTGGGGAAAATTACTTCACTTGGATTTGTTCCAAACTTGGCATGCGCCCTACTTTTCGCTCGTGACCCGCAATCTATTGTTCCTGGGTGCAAAATTCGCTTTCTTCGGTTTGACGGAACGGAAGAGAAGGCGGGTCGAGAATATAACGCGATCAAAAGCGCATGGATAGAGGGATCGGTCCCGCAGTTGATCCAAGGTGCCGAAAGCGTCGTCGATGCTCAAATACGCGAATTTATGCGGTTAGGAGATAATAACCAATTCTATTCGACCCCTGAATATCCTAAAGATGCGTGGTACGAGGCCATTGTGAATGCATGCGTGCATCGTTCTTATAACCTTGCCAATATGCACATAGTTATAAAAATGTTTGATGATCGATTAGAAATCGAAAGTCCTGGGAGATTCCCTCCAATGGTGACGCCAGAAAATATTTATGATATGCATGTTCCAAGAAACCCTCATTTAATGGACGCCATGTTTTATCTAAAGTTTGTGCTATGCTCTCACGAAGGAACGCGCCGTATACGGGATTCTATGATAAAACTGGGCCTTCCGGCCCCTGTATTCCGTCAGACGGAATCAAGTGCGGCATATGTCCGCGTTACATTGAAAAATGACGTTGAGCATAGAACAGAGTTCATAGATACACAGGCGTATTTAGTGCTTGGGGAGGCCCTAATAGCGACACTAAACGCATTCGATATCCGGATCATTAATTATGTCGCCGAGCACGGGAAAATCAACATTACGGAGGCTTCACGTGTAGCAAATAGGAGATGGCATTCAACCAAGAAAATGTTGATGAGCTTGGTCGAAAGAGGGATTCTGGATCATGTCCATAACGCCGATATTGATAGAGATGCCTATCAATACTTTACGCTGAAAAAACGTTTCAGCGACAAGTTAAAGACTCAAGCGGGAACTCCGGGCTCTAAATAACAGCTGATCCATTACTCTTGAGGGTGTGGGTGGGGGGAATCGCCCCCCCTTTTGCGGTGCGCCCAAGCCGAAACTGAGCGACCTTCGCTTAACCCTCGTCATACGTGCATGGATTCGCCACGCCAACTCGGCCCCACGCCACCGCAGGCATCACCACACTCAAACCGACGTGTAGTTCCATGTGAAGCTCCATTGTTAGGGTTGCCAACATAGGGACCGCAGCATGGCGAATCCACGCCATAACGAAAGTCAGCATCCAGTCGCTCAGATTAACGGCCAAGCTCGGAATGCCTCGCGCGAACTCTAGGCGCTCCTCCTGCGTTTTTCAAGCTAACGGACTCACTGGACAATCCCTGTTGCGCGCCAAATAACTCATATTATTGCGCAATTCCATCCAGTTTCCACTCGCCCCGCCGCCCCCCGTCACTTATCGCACTTTTGCACTGGCAGCAGCTTGAGATCGGTCATCTCGCCCGAGAGCACGAAGTCGCCGTAATCCAGTTTCAGCGCGCGCGAAATGCCGTTCTCAAAGAGGTCGAACGAGAGAACGTAGTCCGGCTGCTCGTCTTTCTTGTCCGCCTGGAAATAGGAAATCGTCACG
>DATBQC010000960.1:0-2961 GCA_036561065.1 Methylobacter sp.
AAGACTTCGGCTGCATTCTTGCTCCAAGAGGCGAGCACAAAACGCTGGGCGGCTTGACCGTCTATTTTAAAGTCATGAACCCCAGGCCGGTGCGTATGCCCATGAATCAAGCGAAAACAACGTCGTTCACGCATGATATTAACTACCGTGTCCTGGTTAACATCCATAATGTCTTGAGATTTTTTGCGTTTATGGAAATAACTGCGAATACGATACCAACGCGCCGCCAGCAAGCGCAACAGCAAGGGCTTGGATAACACAGATTGTTGCCATTCCGGGGTATGCGATTTGACGCGAAAAGCCTGATAGGGCAAATCATCGGTACACAGCAAATCGCCATGGGTGATCAGTGTCGGTGTGCCATTCAAATCGATCACTGCGTACTCATCAAGCAGCGTAACACCGGTATCCTCGGCAAACCGCTTGCCCAGTAAAAAGTCGCGATTGCCTTGCTGCAAATAAACCGGAATACCTGAGCTAGTCAGTTGTTTAAGCTGAGTGCGGATTTTATTGTTAGGTGGGGTAAAGTCGTCGTCACCTATCCAGGCATCGAACAAATCTCCCAAGATATAAACAGCAGAAGCTTTGGTCGCCCTGTCGCTCAAAAACGAAAGAAACCGGCGGGTAATTTCAGGCTTCTCCAGTGAAATGTGGAGGTCTGAGATGAATAGGATTTCTTGATTCAAGGGTGCGTTAGAGTTGAAAGACTAAGGGCAAAAGGCTAAAGACTAAAGGCGTGATCGCTTCTTTCGCCCTTAGCCTTGCGCCTTTCGTCTATTGTATAACTTCAGCTTTTTCGACGACGATGTCGGTTTTTGGCACATCCTGATGTCCGCCACGGTTACCGGTAGCTTGTTTAGCCATTGCGTCGACAACATCCATGCCTTCAATGACTTCGCCAAATACTGCATAACCCCAGCCGCTTGGTGTCGGACTGGTATGATTCAATGAGGCATTATCTTTATAGTTGATAAAAAACTGGGCAGTTGCCGAATCGGGAACATTGGTCCGCGCCATCGCTATGGAACCGCGCTTGTTCGGCAAGCCGTTATCGGCTTCGTTTTTGATCGGATCGTGTACCGATTTTTGATTGAAATCCGTATCAAAGCCACCGCCTTGGGCCATAAATCCAGGGATTACGCGATGGAAAATCGTGCCGTTGTAAAAGCCTTCATTAACGTAAGTCAAAAAGTTGGCTGATGAAATAGGCGCTTTTTCAGGATTGAGCTGAATAATAATTTCACCCAAAGACGTGGTTAATTTAACTTTTAATGGGGTATCAGACATTTTATTTTCCGTTGCAAATGAGAATGTTGTGGTTAAAAGCAGCATCATGGAGAAAATGAAAGTGCGCATGATTTTTCCTTAGGGATTGATGCAAAGTACAGATTTTAAGTGTTTTTGTCTTGAAAGAGAAGCATACGCTTGGTAGATTGTACCGTTTTGTTTAACCGGCCTCGACTGATCGGCAATGGAAAACATCGCTTAACTGAATAATTTAATGACATGCTGAAAATATATAACACCCTGACCCGAAAAAAAGAACCGTTTCAGCCGCGCGTAGCAGGCAAAGTCGGCATGTATGTCTGCGGCATGACGGTTTACGATTACTGTCATATCGGTCATGCACGGGTCATGGTGGTGTTCGATACGGTTGCACGTTATTTTCGCTATCAGGGTTATGAGCTGACCTATGTGCGCAACATTACAGATATTGACGACAAAATCATTCAGCGCGCCATCGAAAACGGCGAGGACTACGGCAAGCTGACCGAGCGATTTATCGACGCGATGCACGAGGATGAACGGGCGCTGGCTGTTTTGCCGCCCGACCTTGAGCCGAGAGCGACCCGATCTATCGACGATATTATCGCGATGATTAAAACCCTGGTGGACAAAGACCTGGCTTATGTCGGCACCAATGGCGATGTGTTTTATGCGGTGAACAAGTTTAAAGATTACGGCCGGTTATCGGGTAAAAACTTGGACGATCTGCAGGCCGGTGAGCGGGTTGATGTAGATTTGGCCAAGCGTAATCCGATGGATTTTGTGTTGTGGAAAATGGCTAAGGCCAACGAACCTGCCTGGGAGTCGCCTTGGGGCTTAGGCCGTCCCGGCTGGCATATCGAGTGTTCGGCGATGGCTACCTGTTGCCTGGGCAATCATTTCGACATACACGGCGGCGGTATGGATTTGCAGTTTCCGCATCATGAAAATGAGATCGCCCAATCGGAAGGCGCGACCGGCGAAAAGTTCGTCAACCTGTGGATGCACAACGGCTTTGTTCGCGTCGATAATGAGAAAATGTCCAAGTCGCTGGGTAATTTCTTTACCGTGCGCGAGGTCCTGAAAAAGTACAGGCCGGAAATAATACGTTTCTTTATCCTGACCAGCCACTACCGCAGCCCATTGAATTATTCGGACGAATCGCTCAATGATGCAAAAGCAGGGTTGGATCGGCTGTATACGGCTCTGCGCGGGGTAGAAACAGTAGCCGAGACGGCGGTCGAGGAAGCTTATAAAACCCGCTTCGAGCAGGCGATGGATGATGATTTTAATACGCCGGTTGCGCTGTCCGTGCTGTTCGATTTAGCCAGAGAGCTGAATAAAACCAAGGAGGCGGATCAGCAGAAAGCGTTGGCGGCTACGCTGAAATATTTAGGCGGTTTGCTGGGAATATTACAGGATGAGCCGGATGCTTTCCTTAAAGGTAGCGGGGAAGCTGAGTCTGGAGCAGAACAAATCGAACAGCAAATCCAAGACCGCATTGCTGCCAAAAAAGCCAAAGACTGGGCCTTGGCCGATAAAATCCGTAATGACCTGAAAGAGCAAGGCGTGATTCTGGAAGATTCCCCCGACGGCACAACCAGCTGGCGGCGTGAATAATTAGCTAAGTAACCGTGTTTCCATAAGAATCATGGAAACGATACAATTAAAAATTATCACCACGAAGGCACGAAG
>DATBQC010000961.1:0-2037 GCA_036561065.1 Methylobacter sp.
GCAAGTTAAAGCCAATATCGGGCTGACCTTTGCCAGCGGCATACGCGCGTTAATGCGCCAGGACCCCGATATTATTATGGTGGGCGAAATTCGCGACCTGGAGACGGCTGAAATGGCAATCCAAGCCTCGCTTACAGGGCATTTGGTGTTTTCCACCCTGCATACCAACAATGCGCCGTCGGCAGTGGTTCGATTGCTCGATATTGGCGTACCCGCTTACCTGATCCAACTCACCTTATTAGGTGTGATGGCGCAGCGCTTGGTTCGGGTTTTATGCAGGGAGTGCAAAAAAAAGGTCGGTATAAACGATGAGCAGTGGTTGCACCTGATTACGCCTTACAAAGCACCCACTCCCAGCCACATCTACGAAGCGGTCGGCTGCAAGGAATGCAGGCACACCGGATACTCGGGCCGGATCGGCATTTATGAAATATTCAGCAACTCACCGGCGCTAAAAAAATTAATGATCAGCGGTTGCGACAGCGGCGTGCTGCAAAAGCAAGCCATGCTGGAAGGCATGAGGCCTTTGCGCCTGAGTGCCGCAGAAAAAGTGGCGTCTGGGATAACCAGTGTTGATGAGATGTTGAGGGTTACGCCTGAGAATATCGAGGATTGATAATGTGGTTACCATCGGGTGTGAGTAAAACTGCGGTTTAAGCTCAAAGTAAACACTCACTCAATAGAGGGCGCATAAATTGTATCATCGTCATCCCGGCAGGGAATGCCGGGATCCAGAACACAGGGATGTGAAACTTTCGGCTGACAATCCACATTGATCAAGCACCTGTAAAATCGCCAAGTCGACTCGCGACGCAGCGCGCCTTGACTGCATTCCCACGCAGCGCATGGGAACGAGACAAACCCATCGTATCAATGAACAATGCGATGGGTTTCGCTACGCTCTACCCATCAGTTCTACTTTGGATTCGGGCCATATTCATTGTCGCCGGACGAGCTGTCCAGAACCATAAAAATGAAAAGCACGATAGCGCCGACAATCGGAATCAGGGCGATAAAAAACCACCAGCCGCTACGGTCGGTGTCATGAAGCCTTCGAACCGTTACCGATATGCCGGGAATCAGAACGACTACAGAGTAAATGGTGCTTAACAAACCAACGCCAGTTTCAGCATTAAAAGTACCGCTAACAAAGTCAATAATCACCAGACCGATGCTGATAAGAAAATTGAACAACAAAAAATACCAATACTCTGATCGGCAAGCTCTCCCGCTGAACACCGTGTATTTTTTCAAAGCTTCCAGATACCAATTCATGATCTTTTCCTTCCAATTTGCCCCAGTGAATGTGTTAGCTGATTGCCGGGGTGATGCAATCAGCTAAAAGGTTATGCCCTACTCGGTTACGCGGCAGACGTAGGCCGGAATCAGACCACCCAAGCGTAGCGCGAGGTGGCGTTTCCGGCGAGTTAGGATGGTGCTTGCCGGAAACACCAGTTCTCACTATCGCTCGAACCGCCTTATTCCGGCCTACTGGGCTTATATCAGTTTAGGAATATGTGCAACGAAACGATCAATATTTTTTCTCTTTGCCAAGTAACCATAACACGAATGGTAAAGTGCCGAAAAAAGTAAGAATATTTTTATGATTTCAGCTGAATCTACACCCTTTATAAAGTTTTTACTTAATGAAAAGCAGTTGTCGACGTTTGGATCAGAAAAATACTCTTCAATTTTTTTTGAAGGGCTTTTACCCTTATATGTTCCTATTATGTCCGAACAATAAGATGTGAAAAATTCAATTTGATTTTCATCTAGCAGCCGTTGTATAGGTCTTCGGTAGTTATTATAGATTTCCTCAAATATAGCCTTTTCATTATTTCCGCATACTTCAAACTCTACATTTATAGACGCTGGTTCATGGCGATGCTTTTCAATATTGCAGCGTAATATGTCAATTTTGATTGAAATTGCTCTATCCTCACGCGTTTTCCTGATATACAAGCAACCAATATCAACGGGTACAGACATTAAGCCATCTTCGTTAGGCTTTGAATGATGATATTCGAGACCAATTTC
>DATBQC010000962.1:0-2633 GCA_036561065.1 Methylobacter sp.
CCAGCGTCCCACAGCTCATTTCATCGTCAGTATGCGTCGCTGCCGTTAGCGCATTAACACATAGCTGGTCTTGCAGCCATTGTTCCACAGCCGCTTCATCGTAACGTATCGACCTGCCGAAACATAAACAGGGCGGCAGTAACTCAGGCTGCCTAGCCCTTAGTTTTTCCACCGTGGTTAAGCTCAAACCCAATCGGTCGGCCAACCAAGCTGTTTTTCTTAGTTTCTTGCTGCTTTCAGACATTTTTTGTATTCCTTTTTCAGTGAATAAGGCGAAATTACCTATTTATTTGTTCCTTTTCTTGTCGGCAATTTGGGGCAGTTAATGGCCAGTCACGGGGCTTTGATGCCGTGAAAGACACACCGCGTAATAAATAGGCAGCTTGATCGATGTCTATGCCGAATCTGCCCTAAGTTGGCGCATATATCATTTCAATGATCAGATGCAACTGATCGTCAACTTATTTCCAGAGGCTTGCCTGTCGTCTGGATGCGTATTCAACATGCAGGAGATAAACCATGAAACAGAATTTTTTACCGTTAGCCCTTGAATCGGCCAACCAATACTTGAATGATTCCAACACCTCGCCCGGCGAATTAATCGGCGGCATGATTGGCTCGACCTATGGTCCGATCGGTGCGTTTGTCGGCGGCACAGTAGGCCGGATGGTGGAAAGAAAATTGAGCGATTGAGGGAGCATATTAGCCAGTACTCGACTTCAAGCTTTAGCCAAGCAGTCAGTTTTAATTGCTAACCATCCAAATCGAACTATTTAAACATCGCGCGTGACGTGTTTTTCATAACCATAAGAGCTTTTAGCAGTTTTTAGGCCTCGATAAATTGAAAAAAACGCACCCCTCAAAAGCCCTGCCAATCCCACCGATTGGCAGGGCTTTTATCTTTTATACGTTCCAATAAGGAAAAATCACTATGACCCAGCGAGAAACCAATAGACCCAACTCCCAAATGCCCGAATCAAACCAAGAGTTTTTGTCCTTAAAAGTAAGCAAAGCCAATAAAACCGGAAAGCTCAGCCAGGGTTACATTCATTACCGCGTTCTTACCGATCCAAGCTTTCAGCAACTTTATATCACTATCGTCGGCAATGACGGTGGCGGCTGTTATTCCAAAGAAATCGTTCCCTTTGATAAAGTTGAGCGTTGTCTACAAAGCATCGCTACTGGCAAGCCGATCACATCCAAACTGTTTCAGCAGGCGTTTATATCAAAATCAGTTAACAATGCCGGATTCATGGCCGCGATTTTGCGAGCCGAAAATCTCTTGCTTCCAGTACCAGATGCAACCCATCAACATGCGATAAATCCGAATTGGGAAGTTTGGAAAGCAGATTTGCAGGCCTTAATCCCACAAGCAGTGCCTTACCATCCGGAACCAGTAAAACCAAGGGGCGGCAACATCAGCAAAAAACCAGCCACCCCCATTACCACTTCCACACCCAGTCCTGCAGTTCAACAAGATGTACCGCAACCGCCAACGGACAAATCCAACCCCTCTACGCTGGAAACAACCACCTCTGATACCACCGACCTGGATGAGAGTGATATGGCATTACTTGAACGATGCTCAATGGGCGATGACACACTTCAACAAGAAGAAGTGTCTGGAGACGACACTGATCACATTGCCAATGTTCTGGATAAGCGCCAAACCGGAAAGCAGCGTCGGGATAAACATGAGCATTCAAGCACTAGGGGAGGGTAGCCATGATCGTTTTACGTCACCCCAATCAACTGGCTGCCGTGTATGAAGGCTTCATTTCAGCGGTCATCATTACCAGCCTATCGGCTTTATTACAACATCGCTTTACCGACTTAGGCGCTGACGTGATTTACGATCCAGATGAGCACGGTTACATAGTTCTGGTAGAACCCGGCGACGACGTTAAGGCGCTGGAAACTGAAACCGGTTGCCCGATTCTGAGCGATTGGTTCGGCGACAGCCGCTACGGCGACGAAGACTATGCTCCGGCCTGCGAGTGGCTTGAAGAGCATCCACTGTGCTACGAGATGGGCTTCATCCTCAACGACAGCGGTACCGCGATGCTGTTGATAGTTCCCAAGCTTGACGGCATCGATGCCGAACTGCTGAGCATGTGCCGTGAAAACGCGCAGTTGAAAACCGATTAAAAATACAAACCCCATAATTCACCTGAAACCCGCGCCGAAGCCAGTACCCCTGGCTTCGGCGATTTTATTTGGAGATACCTACGATGAATACCACAAGCCATAATGAAACCGTTGTCGGTTCAGCAAGCGAAACACCCAAAACTAAGCTGTTGTTTAGTCCCGGACAAGTTGTCGCCACACCAGGCGCGATAGAGATCATGAATGCCAATCAAATTCAATCACTAAGCTTGCTGGCCAGACATTTAACCGGCGACTGGGGCGTTGTACCCGATGAAGACGCAAAAGCTAACCAGGAAGCGTTAAAAATCGAAGCGCGGATTATGTCCAGTTACCCGTTGGAAAATGGCGCACGTATTTGGATTATCACGGAAGCCGATAGATCAAGTACGACCTTCCTATTGCCGGAGGAATATTGATCATGGGCAGCGACAACGATCGCCATGATCAAGATTGCCCAGTACCACTTGACCCCAAAATTGCTGAAT
>DATBQC010000963.1:0-2735 GCA_036561065.1 Methylobacter sp.
AGTCGGCGGCGGTGCTCCTATCGTCGTTCAGTCGATGACCAATACCGACACCGCCAACATTACTGCGACGGTTAACCAAATCATCGAACTGGCTGCGGCCGGTTCCGAACTTGTCCGCATCACGGTCAATTCCGAGGAAGCGGCAGCGGCCGTTGCCGAAATCCGCAATCAGTTGGATAAAAAAGGCAACTCGACCCCGATCGTCGGCGACTTCCATTTTAACGGCCATAAATTGCTGGAAAAATACCCGGACTGCGCCCAGGCTTTGGACAAATACCGCATCAATCCGGGCAACGTAGGCCGCGGCAAAAGCCGTGACCCGCAATTCCAGCAAATGATTGAATTTGCCTGTCAGTACAACAAACCGGTACGCATCGGCGTCAACGGCGGCAGCTTGGATCCCGCAGTATTGACCCGTTTGCTGGATGAAAACAGAAGCCTGCAAACGCCTGAGCCTTTGGCCGCTGTCACCCGCAAAGCGATTGTGCTGTCTGCGCTTGAAAGCGCCGCGAAAGCCGAGGAACTGGGATTAGGTAAAGACAAAATCATCCTGTCCTGCAAGATCAGCAATGTGCAGGAGCTGATCAATATCTATCAAGATCTTTCCAGTCGTTGCGATTATGCGTTGCATTTGGGATTGACCGAAGCAGGCATGGGCTCCAAGGGCATCGTCTCATCGGCCGCCGCCTTGTCGGTATTAATGCAGCAAGGCATCGGCGACACCATCCGCATTTCCCTGACGCCGGAACCCGGCGCATCCAGAACCCAGGAAGTGATTGTCGGCCAGGAAATTTTGCAAACTATGGGCTTCCGGTCATTCACCCCGATGGTTATCTCCTGCCCCGGTTGCGGTCGTACTACCAGCGATTATTTCCAGAAACTGGCGATGGACATCCAAAGCTATTTGCGCGATCAAATGCCGGTATGGCGCACCCAATATCCGGGCGTTGAAACCATGGAAGTGGCAGTAATGGGTTGCGTAGTCAACGGGCCGGGCGAAAGTAAAAACGCCAATATCGGCATCAGCCTGCCCGGCACCGGCGAATCTCCTGTCGCACCGGTTTATGAGGACGGCGAAAAAACGGTCACGCTGAAAGGCGACAGAATCGCCGAAGAGTTCCAAGAAATCGTGCAACGCTATATTGAAACGCATTACGCGCCGTAAACCGCCGTACTCACCACACAAAATTCGGTAGTTTTGCGGATGCCTACAGGGATGTAGGCAGTTTTTGCCGATAGGGTTAGGGAACCGGCAAACAGGGTGATTCTTCCAATGAAATTTTCGATCATTATCCCAACCCTGAATGAAGAAAAAACCATAGCCTCGTGTTTGCTCGCATTGCAGCCTTTACGCAGCAATTGCGAAATCATTATTGTCGATGCCTCCGACGACCAGTCGGCCATCCCTGCCGCTTTGGCAGACAAAATCATCAGCTCGTCAAAAGGCCGCGCCCGGCAAATGAACCTCGGCGCAAGCCATGCTAGCGGGGATATTTTACTCTTCCTGCACGCCGACACTTTTCTGCCCGAACATGCCTTACAACTGATCGAAAAACGCCTCGGCAACAAGCAATGGGGCCGTTTCGACATCCAGTTAAGCGGCGATCATTTCATGTTGAAAATCATCGCTTGGATGATGAACCTGCGTTCTCGCCTGACCGGCATTGCCACCGGCGATCAGGTGATTTTTGTCACGCGAAAAGCATTTGCAACAGCGGGACTTTATCCCGAAATCGCCCTGATGGAAGACATCGCCTTAAGCAAGGCGCTAAAAAAAATCAGCCCGCCTGTTTGTATTAATGCCAAAGTCACCAGCTCCGGCCGAAGGTGGGAGCGCTACGGCATTTACAGGACTATACTGCTGATGTGGAGCCTGCGCTTGCGTTACTTCTTTGGCGCTGACCCGCAACTATTGGCCGTACTTTATTGCAGGGGGCAATTTTGGAAACCGTAATTCGTTTATCCGCCGCGCTGGGCATTTTCTGTATCATGATCGGCTGGGAATACCTCAGCCCCAGAAGAGCCCAGCACATCAGCCGCAAACAACGCTGGCCGGTGAACCTGGGGCTTGCCGCATTCAACATCGCAATCATGCGCTTAAGTCTGGGCGGCCTTGCCTACCTGTGTGCCGTAACCGCCTCAAAGCAAGGTTACGGATTGCTAAACCAATTGCCCACCCCCGAATGGCTGTCGATTATCGTGACTTTGCTGTTCCTCGATTTTGCCATTTACTGCCAACACATCGTTTCGCATAAATGGCCGCTGCTTTGGCGCTTGCATCAGGTGCATCATACCGACCTGGAATTCGACGCCACCACCGCCGTACGCTTTCACCCGCTGGAGATCATGATTTCGATGCTGTACAAAGTGTTGTGCATTGTTTTGATCGGCGCAAACCCGTGGGCGGTCATCGCTTTTGAGATCATCCTTAACGGTGCGGCGACCTTTAACCACAGCAACATCAACATTCCACCGGCAATCGATAAAAAACTACGCTGGCTGATCATTACCCCGGACATGCACCGCATCCATCACTCGACTATTCCGGCAGAAACCGACAGCAACTACGGCTTTTCCATTTCCTGTTGGGACAGACTGTGCAGAACCTATATCGTCGAGCCCCAGCAGTCGCAAACTACGATGGCTATCGGCTTAAAGCCTTTCCGTGAGCAACATGAATTAGGCTTTATGCAATTGTTGCTGCTGCCTTTTAAGGCGCTACGTAAACGTTGAAT
>DATBQC010000964.1:0-1833 GCA_036561065.1 Methylobacter sp.
AGGCGATGACGCCTAGCAGGAAGAACTGCAGAAAGACCAGCAAGTAGGACATGGTGTTTTTTCTTTCGCGGCAATAGTTCCGGCTAAGCGCCGATGACGGTATTTTCAGTATCGGCGACTCTTGAAATTCGATTAGACCACTCAACATCAGAATCATGCCTTTGGTCGGATGCACCGGGAATGTGCGCTGATTTGAACTAAAGTGAAATGGTACGATTTTTGCAGTGATATTTTTCAAAGTGCAAATATGTTCGCCAGCGAACCGACTTGGAAATTGAATTCTTGCATGATGAAGTTGTCGAATGCGAATACCCAAAGCCAAGCCCTTGATTTTGGGCTTGATGGGTGAAAGCGACAATTGTTTCATCTGAGAAATCCAGTTTTACAGGAGAGCCGTCATGATCAGCGAACATAAATATCACTCACGTGGGCAGTTGCTGGCTTTGACTGCGGCAATCATTTTGTTTTGCGCAAGCGCTGCCGCCATTATCGCCGCTTGCATCCCCACCACCAATGGTCTTTCGGTCGATATTGTGGCAATTCGCGGCTTTAGCTAGCAAGAATCAAGCGGTAATTTGATTTACAGCAAGTGTGGTAACAGAAACAGAGTCAAGATTCGGTATGCGGTTACAGGAATCCGAAAGCGGGAACAAGATATTTGTCCTCGGTAGGCAGTGTGCCGATTTCCCACCATGGGGAAACGCGGCTGTTGTGATTCCGTTGAAGGCTTCATTTCTCTTTTTTCAGGAGGCTCGAATGCAATCAGAACCAGTCATATTAAATTCTACCCGGCAGAAACTTCTGCAAGACTGTCCTCTGCCGGCGACTGCGCCGTTTGAAATTCACGGCGCACGGGATCGCGGTTGTCCGCCGGGCGGCGATTATCTGTTCCAAGGCTATCGATACGTACAAAAGCTCAGTCGCGATGTGCTGGTGCGCGAGGACGTGGACAGCTGGCTTGCCGCGCATCAGCATCAATAAGCCGGCCCGCAGGCGTTGTCCGGCGCCGCCCAGCAGCGACAATTGCAGACGAGCTGACGCGTATGCGTCAGCGTGAGGCGGTTTGCATATCAAAAAAATCAATTTTCATTGTTCCCAAAGCCGATTATGCTGGTAGCGGTAACTTACCTGGCTGGTGGCAATGCCCGATTCCAAGACCCGATTCAATACAGCTCCGATCGCTCCAGTGCGTCCCGACAACGACGAGTGCTGTCATAGCGGCTGCGAGCCCTGCATCTTCGAACTATACGAAGAGGCGCTGGAACGCTATCGTGTCGAATTAAAGGCATGGCAGGCTTCGCAAAAGAAAGCCGGACGCTGATCGGAGATTTCTTCGTTGCTTCGATCATGTATATTCTGCTTGAGGTTTTCCATGATTTACCTTGAGCAGAAAATATGAACCCTTCTGTAATTGTTGCCGGATGACAAGCCGGATCCTGCTGCTTACCGGGATGACGCCTGACGCGCGAATTTTCAAGCGCATCTTGCCCTTGTTGCCAGGCGCATCGATTGTGCCCTGGATAGCTCCAAGGCATCACGAGACGATTCGGTCGTACGCGCGCAGGTTGGCAGCAACGATAGACGATTCCGCAGATGTTGTTGTTTGCGGCGTATCATTCGGCGGCGTCATTGCGCGGGAGCTGGCCTTGCATCTGGATGCCAAGGCTTGCGTGCTGGTTTCCTCGGTTCGTGACCCGAAACAGCTACCTCCATGGTTTCGATGTGTGCGGCATTTTGCCGGAGCGGGAATCGAATCGGCCTTGGCATCGATCGGACAGGCCGCAGCGCTCTATCCGCGCGCGGTTCGCAGCGGCTCGACCGCGCGCCTTCGCA
>DATBQC010000965.1:0-4204 GCA_036561065.1 Methylobacter sp.
ATAAATCGCAAATAAGTCTGCTGGCAATTATCGACACAATATCACCCAATCTAATTAAGAATGAGTTTAGCATTGATGATGGGCAGATTGATTTAAGCAAAGAAGCAGCCTGTATTCTTTTAACAACCGCTCCAATAGGTAATCATGTTTTTGGAATTCTGTTTGTTCTTATTGGTAACGTAGAGTCCATTGAACATGATAGGTTTAGATTACTAACCAAAGAAGTTATTATTGAAAAAAGAATCGTTTCAGAAAAGGATACCTCCATTAGTAACGAAGATTTAGTCTCCATGATAGAAGCAGTAGAAGAAAAATATGCTAGCGACTATGAAGTTGTTACCTCATTCAATAAAAATCCCACGCTGACTAGCTAACCCAAAAACATCGCATCGCCATAACTAAAAAACCGGTAAGATTCGTCAATAGCATGGCTGTAAGCATTCATGATGTGATCGTAACCGGCAAACGCTGAAACCAGCATCAACAAGGTAGACTCGGGCAGGTGGAAGTTGGTCAGCATCGCATCGACCGATTTGAATTGATAGCCGGGAGTAACAAATAAGTCGGTATCGCCAAAACCGGCTTCCAGTCGGCCGCTTTTGGACGCCGATTCCAACGCCCTGACCGCCGTCGTGCCGATGGCGATAACCCGCCCTCCCCTTGCCCTGGCTTGCTGCACAGCCGCTACCGTCTCCGGCAGTACGGCAAAATATTCTTTGTGCATTAAATGTTCGGATAAATCCTCCACCCTGACCGGCTGAAAGGTACCGCTGCCGACGTGCAAGGTCACAAACGCAGTTTGTGCGCCTTTGGCTTTAAGCTTTTCCATCATCGCTTGATCAAAATGCAGACCTGCGGTGGGCGCTGCAACGGCTCCCGCCTCTCTGGCAAAAACGGTCTGGTAGCGGGTCAGATCGGATTGATCGTCTTCACGGGTAATATATGGCGGCAATGGCATATGGCCGATTTGCTCTAGAATATAAAGCAAACTGTTATCGCCTTTAAATTCCAGCTGAAACAGATCGTCCGCCCTGCCCAATACTTCGCAGCAATAGCCATGATCCAATTCTATCAAGGTGCCGGCTTTCGACGACTTGCTGGCTCTGACATGAGCAATGGCGCGGTGGTCATCCAGAATGCGCTCGATAAGAATCTCGACCTTGCCGCCGCTTTGTTTGGTGCCGAACAGCCGGGCCGGAATCACTTTGGTGTCATTGAAAATCAGCAGATCACGCTCATCAATCAAGTCGATGAAATCGGTAAAGTGTCGGTCGGTTATCCGTCCGGTATTTCGATCCATACATAACAAGCGACTTGCATCGCGTTCTGCCAAGGGTTTTTGCGCAATTAGCGCTTCGGGTAACAAGTAGTTAAAATCGCTTTTTTTCATAGCGGGCGATGTTATCAGGTTAGGCCTTCTAATTCACCTTAAAAAAAATTGGCGTTATTGATGAACTTTGCCTATAATGCACATTCTTTGCCGGGGTGGCGGAACTGGTAGACGCGCCGGATTCAAAATCCGGTTGGGGTGACTCAGTGCCGGTTCGATTCCGGCCCTCGGTACCAAACATTGGTTCAGAGCCGTGCAAAGAACTATAAAAACCCGCAAGCCATAAGGCTTCGCGGGTTTTTTATTGTCCAACGAATACAACAAAAACTTTCGACCAATACAGCCTGTAGCGGATATTGGAGAATGGCCTAACAAAGACTTTGCACGAAATTGTAAGGCCTTATGATTGCATTCAGCCCGATTCCCTTTCAAGATGCCTTATTATCTGGTTGAGGCGTGTTAAGCGACGGGGGAGTGTAGGCTTCGACTTGTACTCCCGCTACAATGCGTTAACTACTTTGCTTTAGCGCAACTGCATACATTGTCTTCGACACTTAACGACGGCATCACCTTACTGCGGGTCTGCACCCTCCACTTGGCAGCCGTGTTTAACAATCAAGGTAAACTCACAAGGCGCGGCATCGGTTACCTGACGATCCAGGCGGGCTGAACACCCGGCGTCTTCCATGATCGCCTGCTTGCCGTCTTTAGTGCACAACAACAGCACTGCGTACGGATTTTGGTATTGTGTCTTGAATATATAAGGCGCGAATTCCGGGGCCAACAGGCGGGAGTCGTGCCGGGTGGCGCTTCGCAAAATATTGTCGACCGTATCAAAAGGGGCTTCGGCTAGACTTTCGAAATACGTATCTACCGCCAAACTCAGATTTACCATTTTGGCAGACAAAATACCTCTCGCTTCGGCATCGGGAGTGGCGGCAATAGGGGCTGCGCAAGCACCCAACATCAAGGTGACAATTAGACTAATCAATATGCGGTATTTCATGGCATTAGCTCCAGTAAATCATGTGGTTGTTTTCGTCAATGCCGGTATCCAGGCTCCAGCTTGCCAGGGTATCCAGCGGAGACGCCTGATTTTGCAGCGACAACGCCATCCACCCCCATAATTCGACTATATTATTGAGAGCTTTCTGCAATATATCCTCAAAAACCATAGTGTCGCCGCCGGGAATATCAAGATGCCGGATATATTCGACTTCAGGAACAACCGGATAAACCAGGCCATGATTGGCGGCCACATGACGGGCAAAAGGGAGCAACTTATTGCCGCTTTGAGCAAGCTCCATCATCCTACGCATCGCGCAGTGCCAATCATGTACCTTGGGCGGCTTAAGTTGCGGATCAAGACTAGAGTAAACGCCAGCCAGCAAGTCCTGCCATAGCTGGGCTACATCCATATCCATGCGGTCTCGGTTGGTCACATCGGAGGTGTCGTCAACGTTGCCGGATATTTGCTTATTGAACTCCAGTGCACCCATATTGAGTCTGCTGTGGGCGTATACGTCTTGGGACATCTCACAACGCCTGTGTGCGGTTTTATTTTGCTCGTAGGGCCCCACCTTCAGGTTGACTACCGGATGTATGGTGCCGTCGGTGGCGACATGGGCAGCAAAACCGAACAGCCAAGCCATGCACTTTTGGCGAATGTCGGCATCCGCTATGCCGCGAATTTTGGCGACCCCGTTGCGCAATAATGCCACCGCATGCCCTTTGTGCATGACATCGGCCCAAGCGCTGGAATTGCTGTCTAATACGTCGAGATAAGGGTAATCGGGGGCTACCGACCCGACAATGCAAAACTTTTTCCAATTGCCCAGTGCCTGTCTAGCATCTTTGTGCAACAAGCCCTCACGGCGGTTTAGCGCTTCTTCAATGGCAAGCTGTGCCAGGGTAATGTGGGTGTATCCACCGGACATAATGCTTTCTCCTTAATATGTGATAATCAGTTTGTTTATTGTTTTTTTCCACTCGGTGCTGCTGCCTGCAAACTTAAGCGTACCGAGTTGATGAGCAGTAAATAGCCAGACAGTACCTTACTTTATTTTCCGACACCAGCTAACTTCCCCAGGAAATAGCGTATTGTTCGGGAAATGGGCCGGATTTGTAATCAATACTGCCATGCGCCTTAATGTCTGGCCTTAGCAACACCTGACGAACCATCTCCGGGATTAACACCATGCCGACATATTTACTAAGGCAATCATGACTACCGAAACCGAAATGGAAATAGTGATACCAGTTGCGTTCAGCAATGAATTCGTCGGGCGACTCAAATGCACCGGGATCGAACATCGTGGACTGAGTTAGCGGAAGGATAATGGCTCCTGCGCTAATGGTGATACAGATATTTATCCGCATCGGCCGCCGCGCCGCATCGTATTACTCCAAATAATTGGTCGTTTTGTTAGTCATTGTTGTTTCCTTTTAAACCCTTCATTTCGATAGCTGCTTGCAACGAAGCATATATAACCCATAAAAAATAGCGGGGCGGAGCATTAGCCCCGCCCCGCTACCCAACGGTTGTAGGAATTACAGATTCTTTAGATATTCGAGCAGGGCTTTCTTCTCTGCATCGCTAAACGTAGTACCGTAATCATGTCCACAACGGCTGTTGCCGGAGTTTCTGTCGCTGCAATCCGTCGTTTTCAGCGTAAAATTGAACTTAGTCTGTTCAACCGCCAGTCCGACTTTTTCAGGATCGTATTCAGGGCCGACTTTAAACTCGGAAACCCGTTTTGCCGATGGTGTCAATAACTCAGTCAAAGACCGTACCGATCCGTTATGCAGGTAGGGTGCAGTCGCCCAAATCCCCTGAAGCACACGGGACTCATAGGGATAGGTCGGAGCGGCAGC
>DATBQC010000966.1:0-15387 GCA_036561065.1 Methylobacter sp.
GAAACAAGCAATTTTAGCTGCAGGGAAAGTCATATCTTGGACAAGGCAAAATTTGAGGACGCTCGTTACTTGCTTTGAAGGTAGGAACCGTTCCGGCCTCGTAACAGCTATTGCGCTGTGCAAAGGTTATGGATTCACTCCAGATAGTGCAATCAATGAAATTCGTAAAGCGCGTGGCCCTTCAGCCATGTCGAACGGGAATTTCGTTAAGTTTGTACAGGAATATTGCCGTTAGAGATATTTGATAATATTTGTTCTAGAGGTCTCTTTGATTTATAATAAAGGTCTCCTTGACTTGGTCCTTTCCACTTCCAAGCCCAATCATGTTCTAGATATTCCCTTCTATAACACCATTCAACGAAGAAAATACTGAAGACTTTTCCAATTATCGGGTTCGCATTGTTTGCGGCGTGATTTTGAACGATCCTATCTAAGACACCATCTGAGACTGATCTTATCATTTCCCGGGGATTTTCATTTCCACGAACGGATACCCCCATCAAACATATATTTGTGAGTGCGTCGGCCTCCTCCATTGACAGCCCAGATCCTGATTTTGAAAGCGTAGAAAGTAACAAATTCCTTACCGCTGTCCTAGCGGATTCTATCGGATTTTGCACGAAATACGGTACCGTATTTCGTGCAAAGACAACTGCTCCTAACTTCATTAGGATTCGGGGTTTATATAGGGGAATTGGTTCCTTCTGTACTCGTGCAGCAATCTTTATCAGAAACGATTTCAAGAGATTCTCTTGAAATTAGTGCTAATGATATGGCATTTAATATTATCCGGGAAATGATTCAAAAGTCCGAGATTGGAGAAATCCTTGATGTCATTCAAGATCCGGGATCTTTTGGTCGAGCATATATTATTCTCAAATCAGGATTAATTCCTTGTAAATTTGAACTAGATTTAATGACAGAGGCAGAACATCAAAAAATAACACAAGCCGCAAATCTGGCTGATTCCGCTGTCTTATCATCAAGGATCTTGATGATCGATGCAGAAATGGCAAAGACGGGTTCCACCCGGCAGGCTCAATAAATCACCGGATGTCATACTGGCGCTAAGAGAAGCAAATCGAGTATTCATCAACGGTGGTAGTAAATCCAATCTGGACATCCATGTCCAGATTATCATTATCACCTTGATGTTTTTGCTTTTGTACGCCATACCTTTCAGGAGATAAGGAAAGTGGCCGACTTGCTATCTCAGTATTTGGTTAGCCTCACTCATAGTCGTCTCTTAAGCATGGAAGAAGAATATGCGGCGTTTGAGAAGATCCGCCGGCTTGAGGCTGATTTAGTTAAATTCCTTTCAAAATCGCCAGCGTTCATACCATTTTTGGATTCATATGCGAATAATTTTGAAAGAATAAAGAATTCTCGTAAGAATCAAGCTCAGGAGTCCACTGAGGAAGGAGAAGAGCCTTTAGAAGAATCAGGGGATTTCCAAGAATCAAATCTTGATCGCTTGAAGTGTTTGATCAAGAGATTTAATGATAAGGAACCGAATGTTCCAATAGATATGGTTTATTTCTTCAGGGACATATCAGGAGGATATGTCGCTTTCGAGCGATGTATTAATACTATTAAAGACAATTCCACGAGCAATGATGTTGCAAAAATTGATAATATGTTATTGACCATATACCGGGAAAAGAGTGCTTTCATGCACTCCAATCTTAGGCTCGTGGTATCGATCGCAAAAGCTTATTCTCGATATACTGAGCTCATCGATCTTATACAAGAAGGAAATATCGGTCTTATTCGATCTATGGAAAAGTTTGATCATAATCGAGGAATCAAGTTTTCAACTTATTCTTCTTGGTGGATTCGTCAGGCTGTTACTCGTGGTGGCATTGATAAAGCCAGCCTTATTCGTGTACCGGTCCATGTTGCTGATATGAGAGGGCGAGTTGCTAGGGCAGAAACAACTCACTTTGCTCGAACCGGTGAGCAATTAAGCAGAGAAGCTCTAGCTGAGAAATTTGGGATCACATTATCTAAGCTTGATGCTGTGAAATTAAATACGAAGACCGCTTCCCTAGATATTCCAGTTGGGGTAGATGGTGATTTTTCTGCCGTGGATAACTTGTTTGATGAAAATGCTGTAAGTGCAGAAGAACATATCGACGAAGATGTTTTTAAAGAAAAAGTAAAAGCACTTTTTGAGTCTTTAACTCCTATGGAGAGAAGCATAGTTAAATGGAGATTCTCCATTGGTTGTAAAGAAGAATTGACCCTGCAAGAAATTGCGGATAAATATAATCTTTCTCGGGAAAGAATCAGACAAATTGAAGCCCGAGCTTTTCAAAAAATGCGGCGATCCGTAAATCTGAAAAGAATGCCAGATCCTTTTTCTGGCCAGATGACTCGATTAAAAGAGACTCGGATTATAGCAATCAAATAGATCGTTTGTTCCATCCGTTATCATGGATGAGGACAGGATATATGCTCTCGCTTTGAAAATTGCGTCTTCACATGGAGTATCTGAGGCATCTCAGTCTGTTCGTATACTGCTAGACAGAATCGACGCAGGTTATTCAGCTATTTCTGCAGCGGCTGCACAGGGCCTTATCGATAATGAAATAGAACGCCATTTGCGTGACTGCATTTTATCTGCTTATGAGACAGCTTCAAATTCACTCATTTTAGTAGAAAAGATTGTGGACCGAGCTGTTTCTAACTTATATAAACTTGGTTTGAACAATTCTAGTTCTCCGGATCCGGAATCAAAACCGTTTCGGACGTAAGATAGCTCGGTGCGTAAAAAATCAATACATATTCTTGGTGGCGGGACCGTTTATCACATCAGACCACAGTTTGCTCTGTGTGCCCCATCATTTGGACAAACTGCAAGGAAAATAGCCGGATTGTCCCAACTACGTTGGGGGCCAAATTATGATGTCCATCTCCATCTCACTCGGATGGCATGTGGAGGAAAAAGCGATCTTGAAACTAATCAAGACGTGGAAGTTTTTTTGAAGAGTTTAGTTAATGATCCTGATTGCCATGTCATATTCATGGCCATGTCTCTATGTGAGTTCCAAGGTCATGTTATAAATGGTTCCACTGCGACAGATAGTGGATTAAAATTGCCTAAATTAAGAGGCATAGATGGGAGGAAGCTCATGGTTATTGATCCCGTGGCCGACCTCATCGCAGAAATCAGGAAATATCGCAAAGATCTTGTTTTAGTTGGATTCAGTACAACTAGTGGTTCAACTGATGAAGATATGTTTGCATCGGGAATTTCGACTTTAGAGAGATATTCATGCAATATTGTATTTGCTAGTGATTTCAACACGAAATCAGGAATAATTATTCAGTCAAACCAGTGGATAGGGAAAGATAGAGTTTCGAAAAATCGAATCGCGCTCTTACAAGAACTTGTTCAAGAGACTCATTCAATTTCAACATCAACAACAATAACTGAGGAAATGGCCAGCGCTGCAGCGATTTCTTTATAATATGACGAAGAAAACTATCAATCCAGATGAGACGAGTCCAGATAAGCAGGGCCCGGATTTTGCTATACCGATAGAAGCGACTGCAGATGGTTTGCGTGTTATTCGCCATTTTCCTGACCATCATATCGAGACTGGAACCCTACGGAAAATAGAAAATGGGAAGCCTATTCCTGAGGGATCAGAATTAGTGTCATTATCGATAACCGACCACGGCTATCATATTGAAACGCTTTACAAATCTGATAACTCGGGACCTCCGAAAGTGAATAATTCGGCATTTCGGTCTGGGTGGGATCGTATTTTTGCACATAAAGAGAAGAAAGATCTACTCAATTGATTGCTGATTATCTATCTAAAATAGGGGGTTTGTTTTCTCTATTGGTGCTTCTCCATTTTTCTTCAGATTGGCTGCTCCAATCTCATTCGGAAGCAATGGTGAAGACCAAAAATAAGCTGGCCCGAGCTCGCCATTGCTTCATTTATACTTTTTGCTTTATTCCGGTTTTCCTTATCATGTCCGTGCCTATTATCCCTGCTCTATTTTGCATTTTCATTTTATTCACCTCTCATTTCATTGAGGATAGTTATATACCAGTCTATTTATGGATGAAGTATATTAGGCGCCCTCCAGGGATGGGGATCCGAATTATATCTGATGGAGGGATTATTTCAATTCGATACGATTCGTCTCTTTCAGGTCAGTCCGCTACTATGGTTGATGTTCCCGTTGATCCGAATTTGAGGGGCAACATGTCTGGCGATATACTAGATTTGATCAGCAGGATAGATTCAGGGCTTTCTGCAGAGGCAGCAGAAGAAGAAATCCGGATGAAAGGATTTATTGAATTTATTGACACTGTTCTTGGAAAAATTTTATTGATAGCTTTCGATCAAATTATTCATATAATCTTCCTAGTGCCGATTGCATGGGCTCTGGCTTCTTACGCCCGTCGATAAGATCCCATCCGAGGTTCTCAAATGTACTAATTGAACTTAGGGTAAAAACCCCCTGAGAAAGAGAGACTATGATGGGTGAGATTGAAGAGCGCGGCAGGCGAGAGAGGGACATGGTTCTATCTCCGAATGAATTCATGTATGTACAGGATGAGACGAAGGGCGAAATCAACGTCTTCGTAGGTCCTACAAAGCAGAGTCTTTCTGGTACCGATCAACCGGTCGTGTTCGATGAAGCAAACAAACGCTTTCGAACTGCAAAGCAAGAAGAGGCGAAGCAATCCGCCAGGACTGCTCCGGAAGGCTGGTATATTGTTCTTAAGAATCCAGCGAGAGAAGGACGCCATCCGGCAAGTTCTGGTGGAAAGGTCAGCTCAATTGACCTCGACATCGGTCGCAAGGTAAACATTCCTGGGCCTGTTTCTTTCTGCCTCTGGCCCGGCCAAATGGCAAAAATACTGAAAGGTCATATTTTGCGCTCGAATCAATATCTTCTGGTTCGAGTCTATGATGAAGATGCTGCACGAGCGAATTGGTCGAAAGCCGTCATTACACCGACAGAAGAGAAAGATCAAGCAAAGAAATTGCTTGATCCAACCAAGCTCACGATGGGTCAGACGCTTGTCATTCGTGGAACTGACGTTTCGTTCTACATTCCTCCAACTGGCGTAGAAGTCGTTCCGGATGAGAATAATGAGCTCGTTCGTGAAGCTGCCACGCTCGAAACCTTAGATTACTGCCTCCTCATGGATGAGGATGGTAATAAGCGCTATGAGCGCGGCCCCGCCGTGGTATTTCCGAAGCCCACAGAAATTTTCTTTGAACGGAAAGTGGATGATAAGACTACAACTCGTAAGTTCCGAGCCATCGAAATCGATGAGAATTCCGGAATTTATGTGAAAGTCATCTCCGATTATTCCGAGGGGGAAGAAGGAAACATAGTCACTCATAAGGTCGGCGAAGAATTATTCATCACCGGCCATAACCAGATGATATATTATCCGCGAGAGGAGCATGCTATTGTCCGTGATGACGATGGCAGCGAGATTTATCGCGGAGTTGCTATCCCAGCAGGGGAAGCGCGTTATGTCTTGAACAAGGTAACGGGCGATGTTTCGCTCGTTCGTGGTCCAAAATTTTTCTTGCCAGATCCTCGTAAGGAGCAGCTGGTCCACCGCATCCTTGATGCTAAGACATGCGGTTTATTGTTTCCGAACAATCAAGCAGCCCTGGCACATAACGCAGCTCTTGCGGGTATTGATCTTGCTCAATATCTGGATGAATTTGCAGCCCCCATTGCTGTAGCGGGTGTGGCTCAATATGCAGTCCAAGCCAACCATTTCATGGCGGACTCGGATCTCGATCTTATCGGCAGTGCTGGTATCACGCGCAGGTTGGCGGATACTGCCGAAGGCCGTGGGCTCGGCCGTCGTGCTGCCGCTGGCTTCGCTGGCGACGCCATCCGGCGTCGTGCTAAGAACCAAGGTCCGAAGGCAGTCACACTTTCTTCGAAGTTCGAAGGTGCGGTGTCTGTCGATATCTGGACAGGGTACGCCATGTTGCTCGTTCGTAAGAGCGGAGAGCGCACCGTCGTTCAGGGTCCGCAAACGGTCATCCTTCAATATGATGAGCTACCACAAGTTCTATCTCTTTCCACAGGAAAGCCGAAGAACACCGATAAGCTCTTCAAGACGGCATTCCTCCTCACATCAGCAAACAAAGTTGCTGACATTGTTGAAGTTGAGACAAGGGACTTTTGCAAGCTCCTTGTCAAAGTTTCTTATCGCGTCAACTTCGAGGGCGAGCCTGAGCAATGGTTCAATGTGGAGAACTATGTGAAGTTCCTCTGTGATAACATGCGCTCGAAAGTCCGCAATGCCGGCAAGAAGTTCGGTATTGAGGATTTCTATGGTAACTACACGGAGATCTTGCGAGACATCGTCCTCGGCGAGTCCAATGAGGATCATTCTCGCCCTGGGACCTCGTTCGAAGAGAATGGAATGCGGATCTACGATGTCGAGGTTCTCCAAGTCGAGATCCAAGACAAGGACGTTGCCAAGCTGCTGACTGATGCACAGCGAGAAACCCTCAAGTCCACTCTCACCTTGGCGGCAGAATCTCGGAAGTTGGATTCACTCATTAAGACGGAAGATATCAAGAGGAAGACTTCTGACGAGCTCGCATCAACTCGGGAGAAGGAAACCAAAATAGCTTTGGACGATTCTGCCCGTAAACAGAAGCGGGATATGGCAGTGATTCAGGCTGAAGCCCAGACGTCTATCGAGCGACTTATCAGGGGACTTGAACAAGAAGCGAAGCAACTCGATGTCGATCAGGCAAGGTTGACTCGCGAGAAACTAGCTTCAGATCAGTCACATGCTTTCATTATACAGGATCAAGAACTGGAGCTGACTAAGGCCCGAGCTGAGACCCAGAACGCCATCGATAAGATGAAGGCTATTCAGCCGGAACTTGTTTCGGCACTTGATGCATTTGGTGAGCGCGCGGTCATTGAAAAGGTGGCGGAAGCCGTCGGTCCTCTCTCCATTCTCGGTGGTAAGAGCCTGGCGGACGTCCTCACCATGGTACTTCGCGGAACTGGCCTGGAGAAGGCAGCGGCTCTCGTCGAAAATACTAAGAACGGTGCTTCTGCACCTGCCATTCGCTCTTGAAAATCTAAGAAAGATCAGAAGTTTGATAACCAGCGCGTCTTAAAATGGACGCGCTGGATCCTTTCCCATGGATTGATCATATCCAGCAGCCTCCTGGTTCTTCACTCTGCGCTCACGCTTGCCTTGCCATGATTCTCGGCATCAGCTTGGATGAGGCGTGCACGCTAATGGGGCATCGACGCAAGACGCTTACGCGTGAATTAGTGAAGGCTTTAGGGCAGAACGTTCTTGGGCCTTCACTCATTTTTATTTCAACCGAGCATCCTATTCCAGATACTGTGGTTCTAAAAGTAAATTGGTATACCGGCAATAAGAAACGACGCGGTCATTTTGTTCTCAAAATCGGAGAAAATCTTCATGATCCGATGTTGCAATTTGTTGTGGACTTCCATCAATGGATTGCCGCAGCAACCAAAGAAGGAATGCGGATAACTTCTTTTCTTCCGGTTTCAATTACACTGCCCCGTCGCACCATCGATTTGTCGAATGGGGAGTCATAATGATCATTTTTATTTCGTTAACTATTCTCGTCGTTGTGCTTGTCGCATCACATGGGATTTTAGTTTTGGCTGATTGGTGCATTACTAAAAATAAGAAATAGTGGGCGAGAAAACAGAAACCATATGACTAAGTCAAAGAGAAAGTTCAAAAAACTGAAGTATTGCACAATGGGCGTCCCGAATTGCACGGATCATTATGATATAAAGGGGAAGTCGGTGCAGAAGTGAATCATGTCCAATATCTTAGTTGTGACGATCGGACTATCATCGAAAATGATTTATGTCGTCGTGGATACTCCACTCCTGGATGGTATTTCTGGAACGAGACGGAGTTATATTGTTATGGTCCCCATAAGAATCAAGGCGAGGCCTCTTAACAAATGCAAAAATATGCAGATTCATTGAATCTGGCGCCATCTGCAGAAACTCTGTAAACTTCTTTGGCCAACTCGTATTCTTGGGTATGGAACACGCTGCCAACCCTGCAAAGCTGACCGAGGTTGAGCTCGATCGTGCTCTCCGCCCCACTCACTTCGACGGCTTTCGCGGCCAAGAACAAGTCAAGCTGAACCTCCAAGTGGCCGTCGCTGCGGCGAAGAAGCGCGGGACTCCCCTAGATCACCTCTTGATATCAGGCCCGCCTGGCCTCGGCAAAACGACGATGGCGGCTATCGTCGCCGCGGAGCTTGGCGCCAATCTGGTCGTGGTAAATGCTCCGTCTATCAAGACCAAGGGCGAGCTTGCCTCTCTCCTCGCGAGCCTCAACGAAGGAGACATCCTCTTCCTCGACGAGATCCACAGCTTGAATCCAAAGGTCGAGGAGATCCTTTATCCCGCTACTGAGGACTATAAACTCGAGGTCGTCGCCGGCAACAAGGCAATCACTATCAAGCTCAAGCCATTCACTCTTATCGGGGCCACGACACGCGCCGGAATGCTACAACGTCCGATGCGTGACCGCTTCGGCATCGTCGCTGAGATGAAGCCATATTCGGTCTCGGAGCTCGTGGATATCGTCCTCGACTCCTCAAGGAAGCTCGGTGTCTCCTGCTCCCGCTCTGCTGCCGACGAAATCGCCGCTCGGAGCCACGGGACGCCCCGTCTCGCCAATCGTCTACTCCGTCGTGTTCAGGATACCGTCGATGCTTATGGTCGCTCTGGTATTTTGACCGGCGAAGTCTACGAGACTTGCGAACGAATTGGCATTGATAATTTCGGTCTCGACTCCTCCACCCGCGGATACCTCCAGATTCTTTGTGATAAGGGTCAGCCGTTGGCGCTGAGCTCTGTGGTCGCCCTCACCGGCGAGTCCAAGGACCTCGTCGAGGAAGTTATTGAACCTGTTCTTATGCGTCTCGGACTCATCGAGAAGACGCCGAAAGGTCGCGTTGTGACGGCGAAAGGTCGTCAGCACATCCAGACGGAGCATTGATCGTAAACACGGCCTATAATTTTCATATCGATTTACATGTCTAATCCTGAAAAAGACCTTGAGGAGAGGGTGCAAGAAATCCTCAAGCTCCATAATGGTCGGGCTTGGTATCGACACTTCAGTAGGAGTACGTCCGATCCTAACTGCCCCATCGTGACTGGATGGGTTCTCAGCAGGATGTTTCTTTCTGATGCTGAGAAAGTCCAATTGCGTGATCTGGGCTTTAGGCCGCGTGGCGGCCGATGGATGCGAGAAGACCTCCACAAGAATCTTCGAAAGGATCGCAATCTCACGAGGGGAGAAACGGAGAAGGCTATAGATCTACTTGTTTCCCTTGTCGATGGATCAGGATGCTCTTTCTCAGGTTCTCGCGAGTTCCAGGGAGGGACATGTGCTCAAGAAAACGGAAGGGGATTGGATTGTTTCTTCTGCTCAACGAGGGCTTTCCTGCGCTCCGTTGGAGTCGATCCTGAGAGAAAAATGTAATTTCCGGCGTAAATTAATATATGTTCGAGGATAGTTCCAGCACCCCACACGCTGACGTTGTTAGCGTCACATCTTTCACTATTTCGACATCGTTTGATACTCATCGAGGTGGAACGAAGCATACTCATTTCGTTTCAATGAATTTTGAAGTGCAACCACCTCATATTGGACCAGCTCGCGCCCAAGAAGAAATTGCGGTTCTAATGGTGCGAGGGAGTTTATTAGTTTCAAAGGAATGCATAAAGCAGGCCCTTGTTCGTGGCCAGATGACGGTTGATGAAGCGAATGAGCATATTGCTGAAATCGAAAGCAACCACTTGGCGCTGCTCGAGAAGGCAGAATCTAAGTTCTTTGAGGGTTTCAAAGACGTTATGGCCCGTGAAGTTGCAAACGATCGCCTAACGAAAGAGGGGGCCGTCGTTTGGATTAATTCTGTCAAATCAAGTATGATGAGTTCAGATGAGGCTATCGGAAATATACGCGCGGAAATTGAAGAAGAGCTTTCAAAGCAGACTTAATTGTAAAGTCTGTGTTCAATATGAACACAGACTATGATTCGGACGATATTGAACATTTCAAATCCGAAAGTGCCCTGGGTTATATCCCCAGAGAGAAGTTAGAAACCATCCTTGAAGAGATAGCCAATCTATCTGTGGATCTTGTGGAAGATCCCACTCTTCCAGATTTCGGTTATCGTTATTTACAATCTAGACTTGCCCGCTGCAGGGAATATTTGAATCGAGTCCAGCTCTATTTACAAATAACTCGTAGGTATGAAAAGAACTTACGCGCAGCTCTGAAAAATTGCGAAGTCAATTTTGAGCTCAAAGTCATGGAAAAGCTGGCGGATGATACCATTGTCCGCGCCCAGTCATCGATAGAGGACAGGAAGGCCTTAGCCACGACTCAACTCCGTGAAGAGTTTATGGCCATGAACGGGCTCAAAATAGACCTGTTGAATTTGGAAGAGACTATAAAGATCATTAAAGCGAAATATGATGATCTGAAGGCAACATCATTTGATGTCCGCCTCCAGCGCCAGATGGTTAAAGATGATAAAGATTTCCATCAGCTCGGAGATCCGGATGCCCAAGGAACCCGCCAGAACGGGATGGTTCCGGAAGGCATGCCTCCAATGGTTAAGCCTAAAATTATCGAGGCTCAGGATCTGCTTGATCCTGAGCGTAGGCCTGATGATTTACCAGAGCCTGTAAGTCCGTCACATGCTATACAAATTGCTAGTTTCTTAAATTCGCATCCCATATCAGAACAAAAGAAACCCGTGAGCCCGCCCGCCCCCGATTCTGAGCCGAAAGACTCCACGCCACCCGTAGTGTCTATGTCTTACGAAGATTTGTTACGTTGAACCCATCTCTATTGTAAAGTGATTTTGCCGGTTCGCCGGCATAAGGGTCCAAAGTTAAAGGTTCAACGTTTAAAGGATTAAAAATCATGAGCTCAGACGTAATGGAATTTGGTTTTGACGATGCGAAGGTTGTAAAGCCGCAAGGATTCGAGAAATTCAAGCAGGATAGGCCGAACAGGGTCGACCGCATCTCAATAATCTCGTTCAAGACTTATCTTGACGGCGTGATTTCTGCGAAGACGAAGGAGAAGGGTTCTCCTCTTTCCGACGAAGAGAAGGCGGATCTCGCCACTCGTTTGGATAGGAAACTTGCAGAGCAGCTCAGCAAGAAGGTTGAGGACCTGGCTGAAGTTGATCGCCTTGACATCCGCGTGCCGAAGTTTTGGATGACGATGACTCATTATCAAGATGGGGTCGGCACCATCCGATGTCACGGTAAATGGGCAAACAATGTTTGTATTGAGCCCGCTATTTGTTGCAAGAAGATGCCGGAGCCGGAACAGTCCATCGGCACAGTTGTCCTACAGTATCCGACGACGGAGAATCATCAAGTAGATGTCGATGATTTTTCCCGGAAGAAGCATACCGGCATCTATATTTACAAGCTCTCTAGCAAGAAATATAAGAAGATAGAGAGCGTGTATATCGAAGCGCGGAATTTGGTGCTTGACGGTGGCGAGACGCTTAAGACCATCGACGTGAAGGTCACACTCGATGGGGACCCGAAATATCAAAAGCAGAACTTCGAGAGCGGTGCCGTTGCATATTGGGCCCGCCGCGATGTCGATGCTGCCCTGAGGCAGTGGGTCCTGGAGCAGGGGCTTCGTGCCGGCAAGCACGTGCAGAAAGAGCTCGGGTATGACATGACGGCTGATAAGCTTGCAGAGAAGCTCGGACTGGGCTCCTCTGGCGGATCGGCGACTGCGGGTTCCCTGGCAGCATCGGCTGCTGCTCCCATAGCGCAGGATTATTCAAAGTTACTTGAATGATTTGACTTGTTGAGTCAAACTAATAGTAAGTAGTTAGGATGGGTGATGGACGTCCATCACCCATCTTTTCTTCCCTAAATCCCATATTTTCTTATATCCTTCTAGTGTCCTTATTTCATTTTCTGTTCTAGTTTCACCTTTCGGCTTCCTAAGTGCTGATTTGTGCAGTCTCCTATCTCCAATAACCCAGTAATAATCTGGTTTGACATCTCCATCATATTTGAACCCCATTTTTTCATATACCCCACCGGCAAATAATCTATTGTCTGAAAATGTAACGATCTTTTTCGGTTCTACAGCTTTAACAAATATAAGCATCATTTTGCTCCATATACCGTGTATTCTGAATGATGGATCCGCTGCCATCCGAGATAATTCATAATCATAATTTGATTGTCTTGACGGTCGCGTAAATGATATGCAAGCCATGAGTCTTCCAGCAATAAATGCACCATAATGATAAATTGCTGGACGTCCTCCAAGATAATGGAATTGGTCATAGAATTTTTTCGCTTCTACATGATTTATTTCCTTAATTTCACATTTATTTATCCGATATGATTGAGGAGACAATAAGCGGAGGCGATTTCTAATTATAATTGATATTATGTTTTTCTTATCTCTCCATTCGTCTTCAAAAATACACATCATAGGGATGTTATTTTGGATTGCTATTGCATATTTTTCCATGTCCCTCTTCTTTGATTCATCTTTCGAATGCCACCTAATCCCATTTATTTCAATCAATAAATTGGCTGATGGTATATAGATATCAAAAAATCTACCGCCTATTTCATATTCCTGTATGACCTCCAATCCAAGCGACTTAATATAGTCGCTTATTTCTATAGATGGCCGTGATATGCGTTTTGATGTGCACCCACACGTGATACATCGTCCTCTTCTAACGTCACTGAATCTTGGCTTGTATTCTTTCTTGCATGCTGGACATATAGCACGGAATGGTTCAACTTTATTATTTATGACTTCGAGAAAAATAATACCTCCTTCTGGTATTTGAACTGGTTGAATTGGACATTTTAAAGTCTTTAGGAATGGTTCATAATTTTTGAACCATTCAAATGCTTTCTGATAACATTTTGAACATGAAATAACATCACCGCACGTTATACTTGAGATAGATATATCTCTGATGATGCCACATCTGCATTCCAACTTTATTTTTTTCTTGCTCCACGGAAAAATTGTTATTGTTGACTCTCCTGAATAAGTGAAATTACCGAACTTATCTCCATGATTCAAAATAATCGTGGAGCATTGTTTACACCTTGCATTTATTGCTCGCCGATATGATGTGCTTATCGAATGCCCTATATCACATTTGAATATGAAACGTTTGTTCGATCGGAGATATATTATTACATCTTGTCCATCATATGTGAGATTTTTTAATCTGGTTCCTGATTTCAGTATAATTGATTTGCAAGATCCGCATTTTTTGGCCCGGCCTCGCATTATCGTGAATATTCTGATTTGTTTCTTCCTCCCACAGGAACATAGGAATGGTAATTTCTTCTGAGATTCGCCCTGAACACTAACATCAGGGCCATCATATTCTAAACTACCAAATTTAGTACCTCTTTTTAAAATAAATGATGTACATTCTCCGCATGTCTTTGATTTTCCGAGAGATGCGCTGACAAGCCTAATGTTTTTGATGCGTCCACATTTACATTTTAAGGGTATTTTCTTTTGACTGTATTGTCCTATTTGAAGTGAAGGTCCTTCATAAAGAAATTCCCCTATCTTTTGGCCCGTCTTGATTTCTATCTTCATGCGATCACTCGGTATCGACCCATCACTAAGATCTTATGGATGGTGCATTTACGATTCATGTGCTATCAGACAGAAGGATCGTCTTGTGATATCGGGTCATGCGGGGACCCTATCTTCTACCGTGCCGGTAGCAAGATTTATGCATTTTCGTGCCCTTGTTCGTGATCTTCTTTCGCGCTTCAAGGTTGATATAGTCGGAATTGAAAGTCCGGCATACGGCGGTGGCCCCTTTAGCGAAGCTCATTTCGGATTAATGCTCTTCACGCTCGAGGCAGTGTTCGAGCGTCGCATCGATTGCGTTCTCTTTGATCCCACAACGGTGAAGTTACTTACCGGTTCTGGATCAGCGACAAAGTCTGATATCCAGAGGTTTGTTCAGACTGACAGAATATCGCCGGAAACTGTGCAGTCTGATGAAGCTGATGCTTACGTAATTGGTAAGTTCGCGACCAGATTTTGGGAATCACATAATGGGATAATCACTCCGGATTCTCTAACAGATCGAGAGCGTCATGTTTTTCTTGAACGAAAGCGCAAAATAAAAACGCTCGCCGGCACAAAAATAAAGAGAATTGCTCACGCATTTCGTGAGAACAGTCGATTTTTCCAGTTTAGTCGTGTCCCGCAGGGGAGTGTTGACCTCCCGGAGAAGTCTGCAATAAATCCAACCCTTCTTGAATGGCTTGAAGATATCGAACTCACTAATACTGTGAACAAATCATCTTCAAAGCGATTGTAATTTATTGATACTACAAAAGAGGTTCCACAGTGAGCAAGCTTCATCCGAAAATGGCAAAATTCCTCCAATCTGTCGAGAAGAGGACTGGCGTCCGTGACGTGTTCGTTGAACCGCAAGTTGGAGTGAAATATATCAATTCTGGCAGCACAGTGCTCAATATGCTTATCGGTGGATCCAGAACTGAGGCTGGCACATTTGTATGCCCAGGGTATCCGCGTGGAAAAATTGTCGAGGTATTCGGACGTGAGAGCTCCGGCAAAAGCACGATAGCGATGACGGCCATGGCTCAAGCGCTATCTAATGGCGGACGAGAAGATGGGACCGGTCTTTATGTCGATCTCGAGTGCGCTGTCGTCGATGCTTATGCCAAGAGAATTGGCGTTGATTTCAATTCTGACAGAGTGAAGCGTGCACAACCTCATTCATATGAAGAGACTGAGTCTCTCGTCATGATGGCAGCTCTTAATGGATTTGATTTCATTGTTGTTGATTCTGTCGCCGGTCTCGTTTCTGATCGCGAGACACAGCGTGACGTTTCGGACAAGGACGAAAAACAGGGAATTGCTGAAATCCCTCGCCTCATGTCGGCTTGGATGCCAAAATTGCAGCGTGTTATTTCCACGACAGGAACAACCGTCATGTTCCTGAATCAGACGAGAGATAAGATCGGGGCGAAAGGTTTCACTGAAGAAGCTCTTAAGTCCACGACTGGCGGCAACGCCCTGAAATTCTGGGCTTCGATACGGATGCTCTTGAAGCCCAAACTATCAACGAAGGCAAAAGTTTGGAATCCTATCCTCAATGATCATGAGGAAGTCGAGATCGCGACAGATATCGAGATCAAAATGGTTAAGAACAAGGTCGATGCTAAGAAAGGGCATTCTGGCCTTGTCACTCTGAGATATGGAATTGGAATTGATGAACTGCGCACCATGCTTTCGGTGGCGGACGCTTATAAGATAGTCATCAAATTAAAAAA
>DATBQC010000967.1:0-12908 GCA_036561065.1 Methylobacter sp.
ATCCATGCTAAAATGACGGTGTCCCGTAGGTACTTGTGTATAACGATGAAAGCTACGGCTTGGGAACCAGCACAAAACCATTACTGCGAAGTTTAAATACGGATTTTCAAGCTGCCTGATCCAAATCGTCCCGATCGATTACGCTTTTGTATTGGCTCAGACAGCTCGCCCTTGAATGATCCGCAGCACAATCACGATAATCGCGATAACCAACAGAATGTGAATAAATCCACCCAGTGTGTATGAGGAAACCAAACCCAATATCCAGAGAATGATTAAGAGGATTGCAAGAGTTTCTAACATGCGTGCTTCTCCGTAAGAGGCCGTCAATTGACGGCGATATAAACCACAGACAAACCTATGAAATATTGCCGAAGGTCAAAACGATGCTACCCCATCAACGGCGAGTTCAAGTTCATCTCCTATTAAAAAGGCAATTAAGAGCATCCCGTTGCAGTTGTGCAACAGCCTCCAACTTGGCTGGACTTCTGCACAAGCCAACAGCGCTCGTTTTAGTCGTCAAGTTTATCCTTGATATCTTCCTTGAGATCGCCCAAGCCCTTCTGAACCTTGCCGACGTTCTTTTGGATGTTTCCTTTTACTTCCATACCTTCATCATCCAGTAACACGCCGGTGGCTTCCTTAACTTTACCTTTGGCTTCTTCGACCCGGCCTTTTATTTGATCTTTGTTCATGAGTTTCTCCTGATAATTAATTTAGCTATGACCTAAGCATGGGAGGTTTCCCATGGCTCACACACAATACAAGTAAAACGGAACCCAGTCGGTGCGGCACCGCACATAGGTAATTGTGGAGCCTAAGGGAATGCGATTTTTTGAACCACTTAGGTTAACAAGCCGGCATGCACCTCGCCGCCAATACGAGTTGATCTTAGGTATCACCTATTTCACATTGAAATGAAACGACTCGTATCGGCTTTGAATCTAAAGATACAATTATATTGGAGTTACTTCCCAGCTAGATTCTGCCCAATAGCACCAGAACCAACAAGATGATCACCAACAGCCCGAGTCCACTGCTTGGGCCATAACCCCATTCCCGGCTATGTGGCCAGGTAGGAAGGACTCCAACAAGCATCAGAATAAGAATTATGAGTAAGATTGTGCCAATTGACATGATAGTGCTCCTGTTTGAGAAAAAACGTTAACTGAAAACCGTTCCTAAACGGCGCGGTTTAACCCGTGGGGATAACCACTCACGTCAGGGTATGATGCGTTAGCCCCAAAATACCCACAACGATCAAATATACGGCTACGAAATAGTTTAAAAACCTCGGAACCAGCAAAATTAATATGCCCATCACCAGTGCCAGTAAGGGTTCGATTGCAATATTCATCAGCGTTATCCTTTAAGTTAAATCAAATTAAAGTCTAAAGGCAAAATTGAACTGAGTCTGTACGGTATCAAACATAAGAACGCCGTCGCCGATACTTGAAAATTTTCAACACCTTTTGACATTGTTAATGGGGGCGGTATATTCGCTTGGAAAGATCAGGGCTGACCGACAGTCGGAACCCAACTGTTGATATAAGCCGCTTTGTCCTATCGACTGGCGGTGACCCGATCGGTAACTGCGCTAAAACTTCAAGTCGCTCAATCTTCTATTTCAAGACGAATTATCACCCCATCATTACTAACACCTTATGGTTTTGTTCGTCATGCAACAGCGGGATACTGTCATTCTCTGCTTGTGCTACACCATCCAATTCAATCAACACGATGCCTTTCGAAACGCCACCGGGATTATTGACGGTAATTTCATAGCGGGTTTCTTCATGTTGATAGCTTAAGCTGTAACTGCGCCACTCACGCGGAATACAAGGGTTGAAATGGATTTTGTCGCCACGGATATTCAGGCCTAACAGACATTCCAATCCGGCACGGTAAAACCATCCGGCAGCGCCCGTGTACCAAGTCCAACCGCCGCGCCGCACGTGCGGCGGAACAGCATAAATATCCGCCGCTATCACATACGGCTCGACTTTGTAAGCATAGACGCCAGTCCGGTTGGCAGTACGATTAATCGGATTCAGCATATGCAGAAGGTCTGCGGCCTGATCGCCGTCCCCGAGCATCGCATAGGCGATAACGCACCAGACAGCCGCATGGGTATATTGCCCGCCATTTTCCCGTACGCCCGGCAAATAGCCTTTGATGTAACCGGGATCGAGCAGTGTCTTATCGAAAGGCGGCGTAAACAGCAACACCAGATCGTCGCCGTATTGGATCAGATATTCGCGAACCGAATTCATCGCCTGCCGCGCGCGCTCGGGGTCACCGGCGCTGGAAATAACGGCCCAGCTTTGAGCAAGTGAATCGATGCGGCACTCCGTGTTGGATGCAGATCCAAGCGGCGTACCGTCATCGTAATAAGCGCGCTTGTACCAGGATACATCCCAGCCTTCTGCTTCCACTGCGATCTTGAGTTTGGCCGCGTGTTCACGCCAACTCACGGCGTGTTGGAGGTCGCCTCGCGCTTCGGCCACATTGGCAAATTCCGTCAACGTAGTAATCAGGAACCAAGCTAGCCATACACTCTCGCCTTTACCCAGATGCCCCACCCGGTTCATGCCGTCGTTCCAGTCGCCGCTGCCCATCAACGGCAGGCCGTGTACGCCGACTTTCAAGCTCAAATCCAGCGTTCGCGCACAGTGCTCAAACAGGCTGGCTTGTTGCTCCGATTGGATCGGCTCGAAATAGGAATCTTCCTGTTCCGGGTCAAGTACAGGCCCTGCCAGGAACGGCGTTATTTCGTCGAGTACAGCCCTGTCGCCGCTCACCTTGACATAGTGAGCCACCACATACGGCAGCCAGATAAGGTCATCGGAAAAATGGGTGCGCACACCCCGATTGGAAGGCGGATGCCACCAATGCTGCACATCGCCTTCGACAAACTGATGCGTTGCCGCGCGGAGGATATGAGCGCGGGCAAGATCGGGCCGGGCTACTGTAAGCGCCATGCTGTCCTGTAATTGATCGCGAAAACCGAAGGCCCCGCCTGCCTGATAAAATGCGGCTCGCGCCCACATTCGACAACTCAAGGTTTGATACAGCAACCAACCGTTCAACATCAAGTCCAGTCCTCTGTCCGGTGTTTTTACCTGAATTTTTCTGAGTGTCTTAGCCCATGATTGTTTCACCTCGGCGAAAGTTTTTTGCATATCCGCAGCTCGATAACGCTCGACCAGTTCTACGGCATGGTCTCGATCACTGCCCTGCCCCAACAGGAAAACAATTTCGATGCTTTGATCAACTGCAAGCTCTACTTGTGTCGTCAATGCGGAGCACGGGTCAAGTCCTGCGCCAACACGATTTTTAAGCATCCTGGACTGAGTCAAGGCTAATGGCACATCCAGGCTGCCGTTACGACCGACAAACTCAGTCCGATTGCAGGTCCAAGCCGTTTGCAGGCCGACCATATCGACAAAAGCAATGCGCTGACCAAAATCCATATCCAAGTGGTTATAGGCAAACAAGGCTCCGGTAGACTGATCCAACTCGGTAATGATATAAGGCGCCGTGTTGGTGCGAGAGGCGCCGAGCACCCATGCAACATAGGCGGTAACCGACAGTTTGCGGGGGCGGCCGGAATTGTTTTTCAAGGTTAGAACTGAAATTTTGATGGGGTCGTCCGAACTTACAAATTGCAGCAGCTCGCTGTGAATTCCGTGAGAAGCATGCTCGAAACGACTGTAGCCCTGGCCGTGACGAATCACGTAACTGGCGTTATCCACTCGAATAGGCAACGCTGTCGGCGTCCACAAATCGCCGGTCTCGTCGTCCTGTATATAAAATATTTCGCCGGGAGGATCGCTGACCGGATCGTTCGACCAAGGCGTCAACTGGTTCATGCGGCTGTTCAGACTCCAGGTGCAGCCACTGCCCAGCTCGGAAACCGTAAAACCGAATTCGGCATTGGCGATCACGTTAATCCAGGGCGCAGGCGTCCATTGTCCTTTGCCCAGCACGATCACATATTCGCTACCGTTGCCTGCAAACCCACCCAGCCCGTTGAAATATTCGAGATCCGAAGTGGCGATTAATGGCGCGCTTGTGTCGACACCGGGTGCAGACAAGGCTTTGTGCTGGATAAAATCCGGCGTGGGTTTGGGATGCCGCATCAGCTGTTCAGCCAAACTACCACGAGTACTCAAAAGCACTGCGCGAGCTGCGGTTTGCAAGAGCACACGCTCCTCTTCTGAAAGTTGATCGGCGCGCAGCACAAAAATCTCTCCTTGCCCACCGTACTCATGACTAGCTGCAAACGCTTGGTTTTCGCGAACCATACCTTCCAATGAGGTCTGTAGTTCATTGGTATAGGTAATTTCTTTTTCATTCAGAATCACCAAATCGACTGACAAACGTTTCATGCGCCAATATTCGTGGGCGCGCAATAACTGATCGGCAATAGCCCGATCTTCTATCGACGCTAACCTCAGCAATACAATGGGACGATCACCGGAAATGCTAAGCCGCCATAAACCTGTGACATTCAACTGGTTCAGCTTCATCAGCTTGCTGTTCGCTCGTAGCGAAGCATCGGCATAGAGCAATCGATTAGCCAGGGCTTGAAATAATTGGGCTTCGTCAGGCTTAATCCGCAGATGCCGTAATTGGATCTGAGCATGAGTCCAGGCAAGATCGGAAACCCGATCAAAAGTAGCCGCGTTGTGATACTTATCGGCTAAATCTTCAACCACCTGCCGAGACGAGGCAACCAACGTGGTAAATGTCACATGAACAGTCGCACCCGGTTCGATGCTGACCCGTGTACGCAGACTGAAAATCGGATCGAGCACCGCGCCGACCGTATTGCTGAGCGGGCGACCATCGACCACAGCGGCAGGCGCGCGCAGTGTTTGTCCCCGGCCGCAAAATTTCACCCGATCGGTTTCATATTGCAGCCCTGCACCAATGTCGTTGCACGCCAACACATGCGCGGCCCAAATCCGTGGATCATTATCTGCCCGAGGCCGCCGTTGCGCGAGCAACCCGCATGCCTGCGACAGGAATTCGGTTTGTATGAACAAATTTGAAAATGCGGGATGAGCGCTATCGGCCGTAGGTGGCGCCAGTACAATTTCCGAGTAGGAGGTAACCTCAACTTCCTGTGTATGCGAGTCATTATTGGTCAAACTCAAACACCTAATTTCTGCATCATCCTCAGGCGAGACAATGATTTCCAGACGACTGGCTATAGTCCCGTCTTCGCGTGAGATACGCACCCGGTCTTCGAGAAAAACCACCTCGTATCGATCTGGAACCGCAGCAGTCGGTTGGTATCCGGCAGACCAAATCCTGCCGCTTGCCAAATTGCGTAAATAGATGAAACTGCCCCAGCAATCGCGTGTCACATCTTCACGCCAGCGAGTGACCGCCAGCTTTTCGCAGACACTGTAGCCGGAACCGGCGGCGGTGATCATCACCCCGTAGCGGCCATTGGAAAGTAAATGTGTCGAGGGTACGAGAGACATCGGCGAAGGCTCGCGACGCACTGACGGCTGTACTATTTCTTTTACCTCGGCTTCAGCTTGGGTGAAGTCGGGAATGCCGCCCTCAGCACCGTGCGGAACCCGCTCCTGTAACAGCATTTCAGCGCCTTGAATGATCGGTGTGCTATGGAAACGACGGCGCATAATTTCATCGTTTATGACATTAGCCAACGCCACCAAGGACATGCCTTGATGATGCGCCATATAGCAGCGCACAAACGCCACCTGTTGGTTTTCCGCCAGTCGCGTCGGCGTGAAGTCGAGCGCTTCGAAAAAGCCGTAACGCCCCAATGCGCCCAATTTTTCCAGGCGCCCAAAATTTACTACCGCAGCATGGTTGTTGTACATCGCCGCCAAGGCTGTAGCATAGGGAGCAATAACTAAATCGAAGGCGAGTCCGCGCTTCATGCCCAGACCGGGCACGCCAAAAGCGGAATACTGATAAGTGAACCAACGGTCTCGACCGTTAAACGCCGATTCGGAAACCCCCCACGGCACACTGCATTCTTCCCCGTATTCAATCTGACTCTGCACGGACAAACGACAGGTTTGATCGAGCAAGCTGTAGCGCGGCGAATAAGTCACCAATGCAGGCATCAGGTATTCAAACATCGAGCCGGACCAGGACAACAACACCGTGCCGTTCGTAGTGCGTGTTACCCGTCTTCCTAAGTGAAACCAGTGCGTGCTCGGGACTTCTCGCTTGGCGATCGCGATTAAGCTGGTCAGGCGCGCTTCCGAGGCGAGCAGATCGTAATAGCTGTCGTCGATTACACCGCTTTCAACGCGATACCCCAGCGAAAACAAGTGCCGATTTTGATCATAAAGGAATCGAAAATCCATCTCGACGAATAATTGATGGGCCTGTTCCGCAAGCGCATTTATACGCTGGGTCAATACTTTCCAGCGTTGGACTTCCGGTTGCGTAGGGTCGTCAAGGGGAAGCTCAAAGTGGATCAACGAGCCTAAGTTTTCCATATCACGCTCGTGAGAATGGATGTCACTGTGCAGCAGTGTGGCCCATGCCAGCACTTCGCTGTCATCCATCAATTCGCCGCGCTCAGCGGCATAAGTGCGCGCCAAATCCAGCAGGTTATCGGCGCATGGGATTATTTGCCACCACAAATGTAGCCATTCTTCGTGACTGGTAGGTTTACACGCCAAAAAGCCGCCAAGTTTATTCGCTTTTTTATGCAACTCTTCCCGTGTCACTATCAGCACACGCCGGTCATCATTGAGTTTGGCAAGTGCCGATAACAGCAGCCTGTGAGTATCGGCAATACCGTCTAACACGACGGAAAACGCATACGGCTGCTGCGTCAGCTCTTTACATCCTTGAATAAGAACCAGTAGGTGTCCTGCCAAATTGCCGCTATCCACGGTCGATACATACCTGGGTTCCAGCGGGTGCAAACTGCGCGTGTCGTACCAGTTATAAAAATGTCCATGCAGTCGGGGCAGCTTGCTCAGCGTATCAAGGGTTGCCTCTAGCCGATCAACGGTGTCTATCACCCCCAACCAGCCAAAATCGTGCGCGGCGAGTACGGATAGCAGATAAAGACCAAAATTTGTCGGCGAACTTCGATTAGCGATAATGGGCTCAGGATCTTCCTGAAAATTATCCGGCGGCAGATGATTTTCCTGTTTCGTTACGAAGGTGGTAAAAAATCGCCAGGTACGCCTGGCCACCTGTCGTAACTGTACTGCATCTTCAGGAAGTAATGATTCAGCCGGATCCAGTCTCGGCGGTAAACTCAGGATATGGGCAATGATTGGAGACAGTAGCCACAGCAACAGGAATGGCGCGGCGATCCCCACCGAATCGGGATTGAACAGCAGCACGACCGAGCCGGCGCAAACGACCACGATAGTTACGCTACCCAGCGGCCGAATAAGATTCTCCAACGCATGCCCCGCCGATGTCTTCGCTTGTAGCGCAGTAACCCACCTGAGCAATTTTTGTCGAGTGATAAACAGCCTTACCAAAGTACTTACGATAGCGTCAGTCATCAGCCAAGCCTGCTGCGCCAGCAGGGTTAGCGTAACCAGGCTATGGCTCAATCCCATGAATACATTTTCTGTCGTGGAGCGAATCTGGTTACGCAACGGAATGTTGGTGCGAGGTCTCATTCCGGCAACGATGGCCAGTAAGGCGGGAACAGCCAATGATATCAACACCATTCCCATCAATGTCCATTGCGGCGCATTCGGAATAGCCCAAGCCGCCAGCAAGGTAAAAAAGGCACCCGGCGCTGATAAAGTCCGACGTAAATTATCCAGCATTTTCCAGCGCCCGATCAGCGGCATACCTTTGCCGAGCGAACCGAAAATCCAGGGCAATAACTGCCAGTCGCCGCGCGCCCAACGGTGCGAGCGGGACGCGGCAACTTCCGTATGGGATGGAAATTCTTCAAACAATTCAACATCGCTGATAAATGCACAGCGGGCGAACACGCTTTCGAACAAATCATGACTGAGCAAGGTGTTTTCCGGAACGCGTCCGGCCAACGCGGTTTCAAATGAATCGACCTCATACAAGCCTTTGCCGCTGTATGTGCCGAGCCCGAACAGATCCTGATAGACTTCGGACACCGTAGTCGAATAGGCGTCCATACCGCATGCACCGGAAAAAAGCTGATGGAACAACGAGTGCTCCCGTCTGTGCGGCAGTGTCGGTGTAACTCTTGGCTGTAAAATACTGTATCCGCTGACCACACAATTCGTGACCGGATCAAGGACAGGCCAATTGAGCGGGTGGGCGGCCGTACCCACCAACTGTTGCACCGCACCGATAGGCAGTTTGGTATCAGCATCCAGGGTAATGACATAACGAACATCCGGCGGAGCAAATGCCGGTTTCTCATGAATCGGCATAAAAGAAGTGTCGCCTGCCCCGCGCAGCAGCCGATTAAATTCATGCAACTTGCCGCGCTTGCGCTCCCAGCCCATCCATTTTTTCTCGCTTGGATTCCACTCGCGTTTTCGGTGATACAGGAAAAAACGCTGATCTCCGTACTTGGCATTCAGCGCATCAATCCCGGCAATGGCGATGTTCAACAGCAAGGCATCGTCTGTCAGGGTTTCCTGATCCGCATCCACCCAATCGGACAACAAAGCAAAACGGGCATCGCCGGCCGGATTGGATAAATACTGAACCTCCAGATCATCGATTTGTTTTTTTACATTCCGCTCGCTGATAAACATGGTCGGCACTACAACAAAAGTGCGCAACGAATCAGGGATGCCTTCCTTCAGTTCGAGTCTGGGTAAATGGCGTGGCGGCACGACAGTAATAACGAATCGGTTGACCAAGCTCGTGGCAATATCCGATGCCGGAAAAAAAGCAAACAGCGCAATCAGGGCAAGCGACAAAACGCCTAGTCCAGTCTCGAATGCAGCGCTCAAAGGCAGGATCAGCAAGATCAGCGTACACACGACCAGACTGCCCAGATAAGCAAACGCCGCATGCGCGACATAAGCGCGCAGGAGCTTTTGACTGAAGGTAGGACGAAAGCCGACTTCTTGTTCGAACTCGCCCCGACCGGCACCGATCAAGTAGTAGCCCGGTTCCTGTCGTTGCCGGTCGGCGCCGGATTCTTGACCGACGCGCTCAATCTTGTCGATAACTTTATGGGCGATTTCCACTTCGGAATGCGGCGAACGTTTGGCAAGCTCCTCGATCGCATGCCGGTAACGGTCTCGGGTAAGAAAATCCATCGCGGTATAAGTGGGATGAGCGCGCAGACATTTGTCCACCAGACTCGAATCTTCAACAAATTGCGGCCAGTCGAACGCCGAAATAGCGCGCATACTGGTGATGATATTGCGTACGGTCAGATTGGCGGCAATCTGGCTGGCGTGTTCGCGGTGAACGAGTTCATCCAGCGTGACACCCTGTTCGTCCAGCCATTGATTCAGAAACTCGAGTGTAGGCGCGGGGCCCGGATGCGGCTCGTGCAAGCGTTGTACAATCTGGACTGCAAAAGCCTGGCGCAAAGGCGCGGCGGGGAGAACGGCAGTCTTAGCCGAAAAATCGGCATTGTCGGGTTGATCAATAAACTCATCAGCCAACTGCCGCCCGGCTTGCGAGCGCATAACTTTTAACGCCAGCCGACGTAAATTCTCGATCATCACGATACGTAGCGTGATCGGTAGCGCCCATAGTTCGCCAATACTGAGCGGCTGAAATTCCTGATATGCACGCATGAAACAAGCCAGCTGTTCGGCAGAAAAACGGCTATCGGTATGGGCAACCAGAGCCCAGGCAATGCCATACACGCGTGGATAACCGGACAGGAAGCCCCCGGTTAACTTGGGCAATTGCCTGTAAAATTTTTCCGGCAGATAAAGGTTGATGTCGTTGATCTGCTCTTCAATAACATGAAAATTGTCGAGCAACCATTCTGCGGCTGGAGTAATGGCTCGATGCTCACGCGCCGCCTTGCCTATGGCTTTGTAAGCCTCAAACAACAGCCGTGAATTCTCGCGCACCCTCGGCATCAGCTTGAATCCGTCAGGACGAATTTCGGCTTTTTGAGCTTTCGCTAAACTGGCGGCATGCTGCTCCATCCGTTCGTTGCTAAACACCTCAAACCGGATTGGCTCATCTTCACCCCCCGGATCGGCAAGCCTGATGTTCCGTCTATGCTCGCGTAATTTTAAAATCATCGGTACTCCCCCGTTTGGGCTGTCGCTCGATCAAGCGTTTACTCCTCTTTTGTAGCCCCTCGGCTACCGAACAATGGCCGGTATTGTCCGGCATTGCACATGTCATCCTTAACCAGAGATTGAGTACACTCTGACAGAACCAAAATAAACTCGAAGATTAAATGACGATTATGTCGGCAAAGAACCTATTTTATGACAAGTCATTTGCTCGTCGTTTCAGTCACTAAGTAGCAGTTTATTCGTAACATTTAGCGTCGTCGGTACGGTAACGCACATAAAACCGCTGTCAATAATAGGCTGTGAATGAAGCGAAAAAAATATGACACACCCACTTGCTCAACTTACTGTGGGCTTATTAGAGCTGTAAGAAAACGTCCAACACACCACTATCAGCGACGGTGTTATCAGTTTCTCTCGTCAGAAAAATAGGCTTCATACAAGGTTTTTTGAACAGATTGCTTACCCCTCCAGCAGACGTCTAAAGCTTTTGCGGTTTTAAGCTTTGATTCCCACTCAGGCTTCGCCACAATCCGGGCAGAAAAAACCCCCGGATAAACAGACGCCAGAACACCATGCGAGTGATGCGAGCAATGTCCTTCACTGGGCGGAAATGGCTGGGTCTGGCATTTTTTGGATAAGTCGTTTGCACTGGTTGGAAGACGCACAGAAACCTATGCCGAGCGGCTTCAATAATGATCTCGCTTTCGAAAACGAAGCTCCGGTCACGGCTCAGGTCGAACCGGCAGAGCCGGATAAGTTGCGCTGGATACACTCTGAAGCCCGATTGACTATCTTCAATTGCTTGACCTGAGGCCCAGGCGATCCAGAAATTGGCGAAACGGTTAGCGCGGTAGCGGGCCTTTGGAATCACGTCACGATTCCATAAGCGAGAGCCAATCACCAGATGGTCTGGATGAGCTTGCGCTGCCATCAAGAGCCTTGGAAGATCGGCCGGATCGTGCTGGCCGTCCCCGTCCATGGTTACGATCCCCTTCGCGCCGAGCTTTAGTGCCGCCTGCATGCCATTCCACAGACTTGCCGCCTTTCCTAGATTCTCGGAATGGTGCCGCAGCATCACTGGCAAATCCGAGAGTTTTTCCACAGTATCGTCACTGGAACCGTCATCAACCACAATCACCGTTCTGAAATGCCGTAGAGCACCCTGCACCACCTCGCGGATAGTGGCAGATTCGTTGTATGCTGGGATTACCAATATGTATTCGTCTATTCCGTTCATGTCATCTCCCCATTCACTCACTACCACTTAAGAAAAAAGTCACCTAATCACTGTTTCCTTTCCTCGGTTAGCCAGGGTTTTATTCATCCGCCTGCCAGAAATCATAAAAATTGAACCAGTTATAAGGAGCCAGTCGACAATAATGTTCCAGACGATTGGCGTAGCTCTGCATGATGTCATGGACGGCAGCTTCCCGCTCGTGCCGGACGACATGCGACGGGTCGGCCAAGTGTTCAAACCACACATCGTAGCTCCCGTCGCCCCGATGCAGGCAGAAGAACAAAACCATAGGCATGTCGAGAATTCGGGACAGCAAGGCAGGAGCTTCAGGGAACCAGGCCGGCTCACCGAAAAATTCGCAACGAACCCGCTTGCCGGCACGCACACTGCGGTCTCCCAGGAGCGCGATAATGCCGCCCTGATGCGCGTGCTCGTCGAGTCCAACCAAGGAGCCGGCACCGGTACCTCCCATGTAAATAATATCTTTGAACAGCGACGGGTTCAGCTTCCGGTACAGGCCGGTGATGCAGGGCGTCGCCTCCCCGTAAACGAGAGCCTTGATGCGGTATTCGCTCCGCAACAGCCCCACTGCCCGTACGATTTCGAAGCTGCCGAGATGGGCGCCTACCAGCAGGCATCCGCGCCCAGACCGGGCGTAACTATCCAGCACCTCCATGCCGTGTATGCGAATATCCAGTCGCTGATCCTGCCCGGCAAAGATGTATAGCCGATCCAGTAGTGTGCAGGCGAAGGTGTGGTAATGCTTGAACACTTCGGACCAGCCGCAATCACGGCCCAAAGCTCGCCGCAGAAAGTCGCGAGAGGCGGCGCGGGTGCTGTACGAGAAGAGCACGAAATAAGCTGTAATCGGATAAAGCAAGAGGCAGGACAGCCATCGCCCAAATCGCAGGGCGATCCAGTTGATGGTGTTCAACCAGAACAGGTTGCTCCGCTCCGGCAATTCTAGCCAAGCTTGTTTCATGAGGCTGTGATATCGAAATAGCGCGAGGCCGACAGGCATCCGAGGGGCTCGCAAGTGAACCGAACCGTACCGCTCAATTCTTCTCGGCAGGCCTGTCTCTGTATGAGCATCGCCTTGAACTTGGCGCTCAGCACTCGGGCGATGCGGGCCTTTGTACACATAGTCGAACTCAGCGATCCGCCCCGACTCCTGCGTCGCGTAGACAGGTGCAACCTATCGGCCATACACCGCACCTTCCCTTTCATTGACATCTCGTAAACCGAGAGCTGGAGCTTCTAGTGGCCCTTCACTATCGTGCACCACTCGCCGACGATATTTAAGAAATTCCTCGCCGAGTGATCCACTGAGGTAACTTCTGTAATACCGCCGTTTTCCTTTGCCGCGCGAACACTAGCATCGCCGCGAGCCAGCAAGCCCAAGATTGACTCCGCACAGGCTTTGCCTTCCTTCGAATTAGGAGAGGCAGAACCAGCTTTCCCGGTCGCTATATCACCCCAGAGAACCTCGG
>DATBQC010000968.1:0-5143 GCA_036561065.1 Methylobacter sp.
TGTCAGGGATGTAGGTAAGGCCACTACACCAAAAAACTGAGTGTCGAAGTAATCCATTCTATGTATTCCTAACGTTAAGTAGACATCTTTTCAGGTGTATATTAAATTTCAATGCAGGCGTATAACACAACTCCTGCAATCCGTTAGGCAAAATACTATAAATATTGAACTATTGATAGCGACCCATTTATGTAAAGCCCCCTAAAACTCCTTGAACCACCCCTCGACCTTACTCAAGTCTAACCACGTTAGCTTAATCAGGAATATTCATAACCCCTTCCGCCACCATCACCGCCGCGCCGCCGACGCGGATGGTCAAAGTGTCGCTGCCTTTATTATCCATTTCCAGATTCAGCACACTGCGCCGGTTGCGTTCATCGCCGCGATCCACGGCAAAGGTGTAGGTGCCTTTTTGCATAAATTCAAATGAGCACAAATACGAGGCAAAAGCGGGCATAGCGCTACCGACCGGCGGATCATCATGAATGCCGATACGCGGGCCAAGCAGACGGGCATTAAAATCGGCATCGGCATACGGCGTTTTCGGGGCGAACAGCAGGATTTCCTGCGCCGCGGTTTGCGGCGCGGTCGATTGGCTCCAGGCCGCATAATTGAATTTTGCGGCTCTTACGCTTTCGTAACGCCAAACCGGGACGATCAGGTACGGAACGCCGCAGGACACCAAGCGCGTCGCATATTTTTTATGGTCGAGTTCCGACTGCTGTATGGACAGGAAACTCGCCAACTCCTCATCGCTGGGCGTAAAGCGGTCGATGATGGAACTCACCTTGCGGGTGAACTGCACAAAACTGGGCTGGCCATTTTCAGCGGTAATATTGACGTTGACCGGGCCGGTGTTTTGCTCGAAAACCATCGGCGTAATCGCATCGGTCAGTTGAATATCGCCGCAATGCGCCAATACGAAAGCGGTGGCGATAATCGGGTGTCCGGCAAAATCGATTTCGCTGAGCGGCGAAAAAATCCGCATCACGCGGTTGGTGGTTTGTTTATCGGGATGAAATACAAACACCGTTTCCGATAAGTTCAACTCCCTGGCCACCAACTGCATTTGCTGTTGGCTTAAGCCCTCGGCATTGGGGAAAACGGCTATTTGCGCGCCGCTGAAAATCTGTTTGGTGAATACATCGGCGATGTAATAGTTGTATTTCATAACGATTGTGCTCCGTCCTGCGGCAATGATGAAAGATTGACTTGAACGCTGCCGTTTTCAATGCGTATCGGATAAACCGGTATTTTCACGGTTTCATCTTCCAGACAAGCGCCGGTTTTCAGGTTGTAGTGTTGTTTGTATAAAGGCGACGCGACCACGGGCTGTCCGCCTATGTCGCCGATTAAACCGCGCGACAGCACATTGGCATTGCCGAACGGGTCGTAATTTCCGACAGCATACACTTTCGCGTCCGATTCCGGCCTTTCGGCTCCGCTCAGGACAGGCATCCAAAAAATCGCCACCTGCTCCCCATCAAGCAACGCGCAAACGCCCGAATTTGGCTGCAAGTCATCAATATTGCAAACATCTAGCCACTTAGCCATTTACGCTATCTCCATCAGTTTAAAATGTTTCCGCTCGTTTTCATCGGCAGGCCGGATCTGGCCACGCTCTTCAACAAAGACTACATTATCATCCGGCTGGTCGCTGTTGATGAAATGTCTAAAGCGTTTGAGTTTAGCCTCATCTTCAATCGCGGCTTTCCATTCGCATTGATAGGTGTCGATCACATACTGCATTTGCTGCTCCAGCTGGTCGCACAAGCCCAGCTTATCTTCAATTACCACTGATTTCAGGTAATCCAAGCCGCCTTCCATGTTTTCCATCCATACCGAGGTGCGTTGCAGACGGTCTGCTGTGCGTACATAAAAGCTCAAGAAACGGTCGATGTATTTGATCAGGGTTGCTTTGTCCAATCCGGTGGCGAATAAATCCGCATGACGCGGTTTCATGCCGCCGTTGCCGCAGACGTATAAATTCCAGCCGTTTTCGGTCGCGATAACGCCGACGTCTTTGCCTTGCGCTTCGGCGCATTCACGGGTACAACCGGACACCGCAAACTTGATTTTATGCGGCGAGCGCAAGCCTTTGTAGCGGTTTTCCAATTCTATCGCCAGCCCAACGCTGTCATCGACGCCGTAACGGCACCAGGTGCTGCCGACGCAGGATTTAACCGTGCGCAAGGATTTGCCGTAAGCATGGCCCGATTCAAAACCGGCATCGATCAATTCTTTCCAGATATGCGGTAATTGATCGACCCGCGCGCCGAATAAATCCACCCGTTGGCCGCCGGTGATTTTGGTGTACAGTTTGTATTTTTTGCCGACCTGACCCAACGCAATCAGCATGTCGGGGCTGATTTCGCCGCCGGTGATGCGCGGCACGACTGAATAAGTGCCGTCTTTTTGCATATTGGCTAAGAAGGTATCGTTGGTGTCCTGTAGACCCAAATGGTCTTTTTCCAGGATATGCTCATTCCATTGCGAGGCCAGAATGTTGCCGATGGCGGGTTTGCAGATTTCGCAGCCGAGCCCTTTGCCGTGTTTGTGCAGCAAGTCGGAAAAGGTTTTGATTTCTTCAACCCGAATCAGGTTATGGAGATCCTGCCGGGTATAGGCAAAATGCTCGCAAATGTCGGTGTTGACTTCAAAACCCTGTTTCGACAGTTCCGAATCCAGCACCGACTTGAGCAACGCCGAACAGCCGCCGCAACCGGTTGCGGCTTTGGTTTCGGCTTTTAGGGCGCCCATCGTCATGCAGCCGCCTTCAATCGCAGAGCAAATCGTGCCCTTGGTTACGTCGTAACATGAACAGATTTGCGCCGAAGCGGGCAGGGCATCCGGGCCCAAACCGACCGACTCGTCGGAGCGGTGAGGTAAGATCAGCGCATCGGGATTCTCCGGCAGTTCGATACCGTTCAGGCAATATTGCAATAAGGTGCTGTAGCCTGATGCATCGCCGACTAGCACCGCGCCGAGCAATTGTTTTTTATCCTGGCTGACGACCAAGCGCTTGTAGATTTCGCTGTCGCCATTTTGGTAGCTGTAAACCATCGCGCCTTGGGTTTTGGCGTGTGCATCGCCGATACTCGCCACGTCAACGCCCATCAGTTTCAGCTTGGTGCTCATGTCCGCGCCGGTAAAGCTGGCGTCATTGCCTGCCAAATCCGCCACCACGGTGCGCGCCATCGTATAACCCGGCGCGACCAATCCGTAAATCATGCCGTTCCACAACGCGCACTCGCCGATTGCATAAATGCTGGGATCGGAGGTGCGGCATTGGTTATCGATGACGATGCCGCCGCGCTGACCGACTTCCAACCCGGAAGCCCTGGCAAGATCGTCGCGCGGGCGAATCCCGGCCGAAAACAGCACGATGTCGGTTTCCAGCTCTTCGCCGTCGGCAAAACACATTTTGTTGACGCATTTTTCGCCGTCGGTAATGACGCTGGTGTTTTTGCCGGTATGCACGGTTACGCCGAGATTCTCAATTTTGAGCCGCAGCATCGCGCCGCCTGCGTCATCAAGCTGCACCGCCATCAAGCGCGGCGCGAATTCGACGACATGGGTTTCCAAGCCTAAATCCATTAGCGCTTTGGCGGCTTCTAAACCCAACAAGCCGCCGCCGACCACGGTGCCGACTTTGCCGGTTTCGGCAGCGGCGGCAATCGCTTCAAGATCCTCAATGGTGCGATAAACCAGGCATTGCGCGCGGTCATGCCCAGGAACGGGCGGCACGAACGGATAAGAACCTGTCGCCAATACCAGCTTGTCGTAAGCGATAGTCAGACCTTTTGCCGAAGTGACGGTTTTATCGGCTCTATTAATAGTGGCGGCTTTGTCGCCCAGATGAATGGTAATGCCATGCTGTTCAAAGAAGCCGTCTTCAACTAAAGACAACTCCTGTGCCGTTGTGCCGGTGAAAAAGGCCGACAAATGTACCCGGTCGTAGGCTGCTCTGGGTTCTTCGCAAAAAGTGATAATTTCATATTGCTCTTTAATGGTGCTTTCGACCAGGCTAGCCAGGAAATGCTGACCGACCATGCCATTGCCAATGACGACCAGTGTTTGTTTTACGCTCATATACAACCTCGATAACGATGTTTACTGTTTGGGTGGTGTAGAGCAATGGCTATGCCATAATTATCAAGCAGATGATTTTAAAAGGTTCTTTTATTGTCAATCTGAAAAAAAAGATTAATGATGTGCCGATATGGTGCATGTAAATGAACAATGCCCGTTATTTGTGCAAAGCAGGCCTCATTTTAAATGCGGTTTGATAGTGTCCGATATTGCGTCGGCATTTCTTCAAGATCATGTGCCGTTTGCACCACAATGATACGCATTGCATCATTATGGTGCTTACTGTCCGCCGTTCTAGCCTTTTAATTCGCCTTGCATCCTGAATAACTCTGCATGATAGCGGTTCTGGCTTATGTGGCATGCAATATGCTGTTTCCAGCTTTAATCGCATCAATAATTCGGAATCAATCATGTCAGCTCAACGCCTTAACCTGCTCTCTTTCTCGGGAAAAACAAAAATTCTCCACATGACGTGGATGGCTTTTTTTATCAGCTTTGTGGTGTGGTTTAACCATGCGCCCTTAATGATGGTGATCGCTAAAACGCTGGGCATGAACAACTCGGAAATAAAAACCATCCTGATTTTAAATGTTGCCTTGACCATTCCGGCGCGCATTGTGATCGGTATCCTGGTCGATAAATTCGGTCCTAAACGTACTTATTCAACACTGCTGGCGGCGGGCAGCATTCCTTGTTTTATGTTCGCTTTTGCGACCAGTTTTGAACAATTGGCTTTGGCCCGTTTCTTATTGGGCTTCATTGGAGCGGGTTTCGTGATCGGCATACGCATGGTCGGCGAATGGTTTCCGGCCAAACAAGTGGGTATAGCCGAGGGTATTTACGGCGGCTGGGGAAACTTCGGTTCAGCTGCTGCGGCCGGAGCTTTGCCTGCTCTTGCGTTGGTCTATGGCGGTGATGAAGGCTGGCGCTATGCGATTGCAACGACAGGCGTTATTGCGTTGATTTATTCGGTCATCTATTTCTTCAGTGTATCCGATACACCCAAGGGTTCTACTTACTTTAAGCCTAAAAAAGCCGGGGCGATGGAAGT
>DATBQC010000969.1:0-2112 GCA_036561065.1 Methylobacter sp.
CGGCGGCTTTGCAAATGGCGAATATTCTTGGCGTAAAGTACCGCGAAGGTTTTATCAAAAACCGCTATATCGGCCGGACGTTTATCATGCCGGGCCAGAAAATGCGGGAAAAATCGGTCAAGCAGAAGTTAAACGCGATCAGTCTTGAGTTTGAAGGCAAAAATGTATTGCTGGTTGACGATTCTATCGTCAGGGGCACGACATCCGAGCAGATTATTCAGATGGCCAGGGACGCCGGCGCTAAAAAAGTCTATTTTGCCTCCGCTGCACCGCCGGTGCGCTATCCCAATGTTTACGGCATTGATATGCCGGCCGCCCATGAATTGATTGCTCATGATCGCACTGAAGACGAAGTCTGTACGGCAATAGGCGCGGATCGGGTGATTTACCAGGAATTGAATGACCTGATTGATGCGGTTCGTAAAGGCAATCAGGACATCCAGCATTTTGATACTTCCTGTTTTAGTAAAGAATACATCACCGGCGATATTGACGATGCCTATCTGGAGCGCACCGAAGCCTTGCGCAATGACGGTGCGCAAACGGAAAGGAATTCGGAAAACTTCATTATCGGCATGCAGAATGGGGATTGAGGCGCAAGGCTAAAGGCGAAGGGCGAAGACCTGTCGTATTGAAGCCCTGTTTTTGCCTTTAGCCCTTCGCCTTTTACCTGATCTTTTTAACAAACAAATACGTTGAACAAGCAAATGAATGACATTAACTGGAACGACTACACTCTGGAAACTCAGGCAATCAGAGCCGGACACAAGCGCACTCATGAAGATGAGCACAGCATGCCGATTTTCGCCACCTCCAGCTATGTGTTCAAAAGTGCCGAAGAGGCCTCCTTGCGCTTTACCGGCAAGAAACCGGGTAACATCTATTCCCGGTTTACCAATCCCACCGTTAATGCCTTTCAGGAAAGACTGGCGTTGATGGAGAAAGGCGAGCGCTGTTTGGCATTTTCATCCGGCATGGCGGCGATTATGGCGGTCGGTATGGGGCTGCTTAAGGCCGGGGATCATGTGGTTTGCTCGCGCGGCGTATTCGGCAATACCGTGTTGATGTTTCAGAATTATTTCGGCAAGTTCGGGGTTGAAACCGATTTTGTCGATTTGATCGATACTGCGGCCTGGGAAGCGGCTATTAAACCGAATACCCGGTTTTTGTTTCTGGAAACGCCGTCCAATCCGTTGATTGAAATCGCCGATATTTCGGCGCTTGCAGACATTGCCCATAAACACGGCTGCTTGCTGATCGTCGACAATTGTTTTTGCACACCCGTATTGCAAAAACCTCTGGAATTAGGCGCGGACATCGTCATCCATTCGGCCACAAAATATATAGACGGGCAGGGGCGTTGTGTCGGCGGCGCGGTTGTTGCCAGTGAAGAAATCATAGAAAAGCATATTTACCCTTATTTACGTACCGGCGGCGCGACTATGAGTCCGTTTAACGCCTGGGTATTTTTGTCCGGCTTGGAAACGCTGGCGATCAGGATGAAAGCGCATTGCGACAGCGCTTTTGAACTGGCTAAATGGCTAGAACAACAGCCCGGCGTCGCCAAGGTGCATTATCCGGGTTTGGCATCGCATGCCCAGCACGAACTGGCCAAGCACCAGCAAAGTCATTTCGGCGGGGTCGTCAGTTTTGAACTGACCGGCGGAAAGGAACATGCTTGGAAGTTAATCGATGCCACCGAGATGCTGTCGATTACAGCTAACCTGGGCGACGTTAAAACCACCATCACTCATCCTGCAACCACCACGCATGGCCGGTTAACGCCGGAAGTCAGAACGGCAGCCGGTATTAAAGACGGTTTGGTCAGGATTTCAGTAGGCTTGGAAAATCTTGAGGATATTAAAAAAGATATTTTGAGAGGTTTGTAAGGGTAGAACATGCTGTTCTCTGACAGCCTTATGTTTCAATGTGGTTGCAGGCTACACGGTTTAGTGATCTTTAAGGCAAAACTCATTAGTCATTGCGTAACCTTTGCGATAGAAGATAGAATCAAAGCAGTAAAGCACGTTCAGCAAAGAGTAAAAATTTTAATCACGCAAACCTTGCGAGCGCAACTAAAAACATGAATAAATCAAAAGGCTTCACCCTGAT
>DATBQC010000970.1:0-3500 GCA_036561065.1 Methylobacter sp.
TGCGCAAACCCACATCAAAATCGATGACCGCTGTTTTGTGGCCTTTTTTTGCAAGCCCCATGGCGATGGCGGCGCTTGTGGTTGTTTTACCAACGCCACCTTTGCCCGATGTTACGACTATGATTCGTGCCACAAATGTTTCCTCCAAAAAGCGATATAAATTAAATATCTTTAATAACTAACGTGTTTTTTTGCAAATAGACTTGAACGGGCTTATTGGGCTCGGTGCTATTCCAATTCTCACTGACCTTGTAATTTCCGGCAATCGAAATAAGTTCCGCTTGTAAATCGGAACAAAAAATCCGTGCTTCGGTGTTGCCTTGCACGCCCGCTAGCGCTCGGCCTCTTAGCGAGCCGTAAACATGAATATTGCCCTCGGCCAGGATTTCAGCCCCGGCACTGACTTGAGCCAAAATAACCAAATCCCCCTGAGCATAAATGCGCTGACCGGAACGGACAGGGAGGGTGATCATGGTGGTGGGTACCGCAACCGTTTGTGGTTCAGGCGCGGACTCGGGTTCTGGCTCTGGTATTGGAATTTGCTGTTTTGGCGTGGCTGAAGAGGCTGCTGTGCTCGCCGCACCAGTTCCCGACTGGTTTGCGGCATACACACCATCCCTGGCGATATGGCCTGAATGTACAGGAATGCCTAGATTCAAGGCCTGTTGGTTTTGTTGTGCAGCGCCGCCGCGTATTCCTATCGGCAATAAGCCCAACTTGCGGATGACATGGGTAAGTTCGGTAACGTCAATGTCGAGATCGTTCTTGTTTAGTTCCTGCAAGTCAAACACCAATGGCGAATTTTTAAAGAACTCAGGCGCTTGATGGATTTTTTTTTGTAATTGCTGCTCAATGGTAATGACATCATTACCGATTAAAACCAAAACAGGCACAGAAAAAGTGCTGCTTTTAAATTCCAATACCGGCGAGTGATGAGTGTTCTGTTGAGAGTCTGTTGACATCCGTTAAATCTGGTTAGTCAGGAATTGCAATGATTCTAACATTGCTGATTAAAAAAATCATTTTTACAGTGCTGATATATTGCTTTTTGGGTAGATTCTGAGAGGATTTTGAGATAAGAGTTAGCTCAAGAGTGCGAATTTCAGGTATTTCCCCGCGAATAAGCACTGTGTCGTAATGACCGCCGATGAGCGGAGGGCTGTAAAGTAGGACTTTGAAAAAGATATAAACCATCAAAACCATTTGTTTAATAAGGTGTTTGTAATGCGTTCACTGCGTACTTAGCTTGCAATCTGCGGCATTATCCTTTAACTTAGAACGACATCCGTAAAGGCTAGGGGTGCTTTTTGTTTTCATGTGTACATGGGAAGGAAAGGCTGAGAAAAACCCTTTGAACCTGACCCCGGTTAATACCGGCGTAGGAAAGCCCAGACTTCCCTGCGCCTTATTGTTTTGTTGTTGGAGAAAAACATGAGCGCTGTCCTTAAAGAAGTTACGCCTACCGATTCCAGTAGCGTAAAGATCGATTCCTACCCCGCATCGGAAAAAATATATGTTCAAGGCAGCCGTCCCGACATACGCGTGCCGATGCGTAAAATTACTTTATCCGATACCCCGCTGCATTTCGGCGCGGAAAAAGGCGCGGAAAAAAATCCGCCGCTTTATGTCTACGATACTTCAGGCGTTTATACCGACCCTAATGTCGAAGTCGATCTGAAAAAAGGCCTGGGTGCTGTCCGTTCGGCCTGGATTGCAGAGCGAGACGACACCGAAGAATTAGCCGGTCCCAGTTCGGACTTCGGTCGCCAACGTCTTGAAGATCCGGCTACCGCTGAGCTGCGTTTTGAGCATATCCGCAAGCCGCGCAGGGCCAAAGCCGGAAAAAACGTGTCGCAAATGCATTATGCCAGACAGGGCATCATCACGCCGGAGATGGAATACATTGCCATCCGTGAAAACCAGCTTATGGAAGAAATGCGTCATTTGTGGAAAGACCAGCACCCCGGCGATTCTTTTGGTGCATCGATTCCCGATGTGATTACACCTGAGTTTGTTCGTGACGAAGTGGCAAGAGGCCGGGCGATTATTCCGTGCAACATCAACCATCCCGAACTGGAGCCGATGATTATCGGTCGTAATTTCCTGGTTAAAATCAACGGCAATTTGGGCAACTCGGCGGTGACTTCGTCTATCGAGGAAGAAGTCGAGAAAATGCTCTGGGGCATCCGTTGGGGTGGCGATACCATCATGGATTTATCCACCGGCAAAAACATCCATGAAACCCGCGAGTGGATTTTACGCAATTCGCCCGTACCTATCGGCACCGTGCCGATCTATCAAGCGCTGGAAAAAGTCAACGGCAAAGCCGAAGACCTGACCTGGGAAATCTTCCGCGACACCTTGATCGAGCAAGCCGAGCAGGGCGTGGATTATTTCACGATTCATGCCGGGGTGCGTTTGCATCACGTGCCGTTAACTGCAAAGCGCATGACCGGTATCGTTTCCCGCGGCGGCTCGATCATGGCGAAATGGTGTCTGGCGCATCATACCGAAAGCTTCTTGTACACGCATTTTGAAGAAATCTGCGAAATCATGAAAGCCTACGACGTGGCGTTTTCATTGGGCGACGGTCTGCGTCCGGGTTCAATCTACGACGCCAACGACGCAGCGCAATTCGGCGAGCTGGAAACGCTGGGCGAACTGACCAAGATCGCCTGGAAGCACGATGTGCAAACCATGATAGAAGGTCCAGGTCATGTGCCGCTGCATATGATCAAGGTCAACATGGACAAGCAGCTGGAAGAATGCGGCGAAGCGCCTTTCTATACTTTAGGTCCGCTGACGACCGACATTGCGCCCGGTTACGATCATATTACCTCGGCGATCGGTGCAGCGAATATCGGCTGGTACGGTTGCGCGATGCTTTGCTACGTCACCCAAAAAGAGCATTTGGGTTTGCCGAACAAGCAGGATGTCCGCGAAGGCATCGTGACCTACAAAATCGCCGCCCATGCGGCCGACTTGGCTAAAGGCCATCCCGGTGCGCAGGCGCGCGACAACGCGATGTCCAAAGCGCGCTTTGAATTCCGTTGGGAAGATCAATTTAATATTGGTCTCGATCCTGAAAAAGCCCGCGAATTCCATGACGAGACTTTGCCTAAAGAGTCCGCCAAAGTCGCGCATTTTTGCTCGATGTGCGGCCCGCATTTTTGCTCGATGAAAATCAGCCAGGATGTGCGCGACTATGCGACGGCGAAAGGTATTGCAGAGGAAGAAGCTTTGAAACTGGGCATGGATGAAAAGTCCAAGCAGTTTCTTGAAGAAGGTGCTGACATTTATCATAAGGTGTAGTCACCGAAATTAAGAGCTATCACCACGAAGACACGAAGGACACGAAGAAAAAACATAAACTTCGTGTCCTTCGTGTCTTCGTGGTGAATTAATCTGCTTGCATTAGTATATGAGGGACGCATTGCGTATCCTGCTTATAAAATAAGGAAAACAATGGGCGCTTATCAACATATTTTACTGGCCGTGGA
>DATBQC010000971.1:0-1699 GCA_036561065.1 Methylobacter sp.
CCGAAAATCAATGTCCGGAAAAATATTATCCATGATCTCCAGCGCGGTCAAATAACGCTCATTGATACGGTTCTTACGAAAACTGTCGTGTAAATAATTAAATCGGGCCAAGTGATCTGTAATGCGCTTGTTCGCATAGTCGGTGGTTGTCCCCGACTTCATGATAAACGGCCAATCGGAGGCTTGGGCCAGTAAAATCGATCTCGCCGCCTGATTCAACGTCCGCGTCTGCAACGGGGTGAGCGTTAAGCGCTGAACATCGCGTGCCAGTTTTTCCATGTCCAGCTCGGCCTTGTGCAGCAAGGGGTAAATCCAGTCATTGCTTTCATTGATCCAGTAACCGGAATAACCCTGATCGCCCCAGGTCGATGCCGCCGGTATAGCAACTTGAGGCGTCGGCTGCTGTTGCAAATAATCGCCGCAACTGATCAGCTGAACGCCGCTGGTTTTTTCGCTCGCCAATCTCAGCACTGATTCCAGCCAGCATGCGCCTTCAAACCACCAATGACCGAACAGTTCGGCATCGTATGGCGCGACAATCATCGGCGGCCTGTCCATTGTCGCGCCAAGCTGGTCGATTTGACGCAGGCGTTTATCGATAAAATCCTGTGCATGTTCGTAAGCTTTTGCCTTTGCCTGTTTCGGATTATAAATTTCCTTGGGCAGGTTCCCGCCTGTCACGCGATGGTACTTGATTCCGGTATTGATGCGGGCTTTGCCGTCGAGAATATAAGGTGCGATATAATCCAACTCCCGCTCAAAACCGATGTCGCTGTAATATTCGCGGTAGTCGGGATCTCCCGGATAGCCTTCTTTGGCGCTCCAGACCTGCTGCGACGACTCGGGATCTCGGGCAAATGCCGCGACACCGTTGCCGCAATCGATCGGCGCATAAACGCCGTTACTGGGTTGTTGACTGGCATCCATAACACCATGGGTATCGACAAAAAAATACTCGATCCCTGCATCAGCCAGCGCAGTCTCAAGGCCCGGATAATAGCCGCATTCAGGCAGCCAAAAACCGACCGGGCTATGACCGAAGTTGGCTTTAAAAGTAGCGATACCGGTATTGATCTGGCTGCGGACTGCAGTTTCGCTGACATTGAGCAATGGCAAAAAACCGTGGGTTGCAGCAGTCGTTATCAATTCAAGCTTGCCGGTAGCTTGGTGTTTTTTAAAAGCAGCCAATAAATCGCCTTGATAGCGGTCTTGGTAAGTGTTTAACGTGTCCAGAAAAAAACGCCGATACAGCCGCGCCAATTTCTGATACTCAGGCTGCTTGCGGGTTCTGATGATTTCCTTTTCAGCCAGTTCCAACCGACTATGCAGGTATTTCAGGAAACGCGTTTGCAACAGCTCGTCGCGCAACATCGACATCAGCGTCGGCGACAATGACAGCGTCAACCGGTAATCCACGTTATCGGTTTGCAACCGGTCGAGCACTCCGATCAGCGGCAGATAGCATTCGGTCATGGCCTCAAACAGCCAATTTTCCTCAAAAAAACTGTCATGCTCAGGATGGCGCACATAGGGAAGATGTGCGTGGAGAATAATACTCAGGAATCCTTGTCCGGCACGCGGTAAGCTTTGGGTCATCACGCTTAATTGATGCCTAGGCCGGAGGCATTTTTGTTTAGGCCATAAGCGGAGTCTTGACGCCACGTAGTCTGGCCACCGTGAGCATGGACGATGTTCGAAT
>DATBQC010000972.1:0-2832 GCA_036561065.1 Methylobacter sp.
AATTGGCCTCGTCGCCCCTGAAATACTTGTTGCCGCTGTATATGCCGTCAATACCCAACGACACACGCTTCCATAAATCGACACCTACAGTAGCCTTATAGATATGCTCCGGAATGCCGGGAATTCTGTTGCCGCTGACAACGGTCATCGCCTGGGTTCTATCCAGCGGGTTCCGGATATCGAAACTATCCATAAACCGGGCGTTTAGATAGGTATAGTTGGTCGAAAAATGCCAGTCGTCAATCTTGCTGAACAGCTGCGGATAATTAACTGTCGTCCCCGCCTCTATGCCGTAGCGGCGTGTTTTACCCACGTTGCTGAAATAGCCTTGGCTGATAATACCGCTGGTGGCATCACGGCGAAAAATAATGTCGTCGTAATTGGTGGTATTGAAATAGCCCAAGTTCCATTTCAAATCGCCCTTGCCTAACAGTTTATCCAAATCGCCTCTGAAACCGCCTTCCCAGGTCTTGGCAACCACCTGCTGTAAAGGCGGATCGGACACAAAAGAATTAGGCAATTTACACGGCGCAGTCGGATCGGCACAGCTCAATTCCATCGGCGTCGGCGCACGCGTCGACTCGCTATAGCTGCCGTATACATTCAGGTTATCCCTGATTTGATAAGTTAATCCGGCAGAAGGATTAAGCCGCTCAAACGTATGCGATCCGTTCAGGGTTTTTAAAGGATCCTTTATATACTGGTCATCCATGTTGACATGAATATAGTTATAACGCCCGGCGATGGTCGCCGTTAAAGCATCGGTAATGGAAAAACTGTCGGTCAGGAACACCCCCGCCGTTGAGGTATCGGTATGCAATCGGACCCTTGATTCATTCACCAGAATTCCGCTTTGCGTTGTGCCCCGTGTGTCGGTCAGCGAGGCCAGCTCGGTGTCCGAACCGAAATGTGTCTCGGCATAATCGTAACTTGTCCCCACGGTCAGGTTGTTTTTATGCTTGAACAAGTCCTGGGCAAACGCTGTCTGCAAGGTGCCGCCGCGGCTGCGCATCTGGGTTTGACTGGTATTATTGGTTGCGCCTAAAACCGAATTGTCGGCAAGCACTTGATTGCCGTTTATATCGGTAACAATTGCAGCGTCCTGATTACACAACAATGTCGGATCGGCATCGCAGGCTGCATAATTACTGTTGTCGCCATTAAATGTCGTGATTCGGTTCTGCCGGAAATAGGCATTACCGCTCACTTCAACATCGTCAGCCAGATCGTAACTGCCGGCCAATTCGGAAAAGAACATGCGCGTGGTAGTCTGGTCGGGATGGGTAAACACCGCCGCCCGGTTTAGTTGCTGCAACTCGATAGGCGCGGCACCGTTACCCCGCATATTGTTATCGTTGCCGCCCAGAGTCAGGTCTAAAGAACCTTTATCGCCGCGCCAGCTCAAGGTGCCGAACGCTTGGTCGGCCTTGGTCGGTGAGAAATCCCGCCAACCGTCTTCCTCAAAGTGATGCAGGTCTAAAAAATAACCCCAGGTACCGTTATTCCAGCCGGTGCTTAATTCCTCCGAATGCCTGCCCCAAGAACCGCCGTAAGCTTCCAGCTCATGCTTGGGTGCTGAAAATCCGGTTTTTGTCTTAACCGATAAAGCGCCGCCCAAACTGTTAAGACCGTAAACAGGGTTAGAGCCCGGATATAACGCCATCGAATCGATCGCCCCTTCGGGAATCAAATCCCAGTTAACCGTATCGCCGAACGCTTCGTTAAACCGGACGCCGTTGACATAGGTCGATAAGCCTTGCGGCATGCCAAGCAACGGTGAAGCGACAAAGCCGCGATAGGAAATATCCGGCTGCAACGGGTTGTTTTGCGCTTCGTTAATATGCACGCTACCCAGATAGCGGTTGATGTAATCCGCCAGGGTGATGCTTTGGGATTTTTCCAGCTGTTCTGAAGAAACGGTTTGGATATTGGCCGGTATTTTATTGGCAGCAACGCCGTTAGTTTGCAGCGGCGTAACGCCGACCACGTCTATGATACCCAAATCCAGCGGCTTATCTTTGGCCGACACGGAACAGGCAGCAGTCAGGCTTAGCCCAAGCAATGTACAAGTCAATTTTTTCACGGTTCATTCCAAGCAAATAATGCCGTCATGATAGCCAAACTACAGGGCCGCCACTAGCAGGGAACCGATAAAAGGAAATATTCCTAAGTCGCTACTGAAACGAGTTCATGGATATTCGATATTTGCCGATACCTTGCATGGGCATTTAAAATACGATCACAAAAACTCTAACCAGAGCAAAATTTCACCCTACACTTTAGCTAAAAACCACCGCCTAATAAATGTAAGCTAATGATTACATTAATGTAATTTGTCGCTCACATCTGCCTGTGTTAGACTGGTGCTTAGGAACAAAACTCTGCCGGGCGTAAAAACAAAATAGCACTACCCGCTAACTGATCTTTCATTAAATCAATTAGGAGGCTACCCAAATGAAAACAACCAAAATAACGCCCTTAACAGCACAGCAATGCGCTGAAATATATAGCGATATTTACGGTGAAATTGATAGAGCTGTCTATACCAACACGCTTGCTGCCAAGCGTTTAAAACACCCTGAATACGGCGATATCGTCCTTGTTTCATCAAATAATGGCGGCTGTTTAATGATTCACGTTGATCCTTCGCTTGGAACGCCACACGAATAAAGAGTCACCATAAAAAACGCCGCCGCAACAGCAGCGTAGCAGTATGCCATGAGCTAATCCGCCACAAACAACCCCAAGTTATGGGTATTTGGTTATAATGCCTCACGCACATTCCAAAACAAGCTGACGCAGGTAAATCTTATGACTTTAACAACAAAGACT
>DATBQC010000973.1:0-4427 GCA_036561065.1 Methylobacter sp.
GATCAATTTGAACCCGAGTATGCTCGAGCTCTGAATAACCTTGCTACGCACCATGCCAGTCTGGATTGCTTAGAGCAGGCAATCAGCAGCCAAGCAAAAGCCCTAGCAATTTATCAACGCCAAGCTGAAAAAAGACCCAAAGTTTACGCAGAAAACTATTTGTCCAACGCAATCAATCACGCCTATTGGCAATGGCTGGCACGGCAAACACCCGACTGGGAAAAGCTCGTACAATTAGAGCAGCTCTATTTGGCGCAGGTACAAACACATCGCCAGCCGTTAATAACCATTCATATAGCTTTTGTTGCAGGCTGCATCGCCTACCGTAGTGACCCAGACAGCACCCAAACTTACTTTGAACAACTGACTGCCAACTATCAAACCCTGCCATCGGGTATGCAGCAAGCCCTGCAAGAGCCCCACCTGCTGGCTATTATTTATCTGGCTCAGCGCCATCCAACCCCAATTCGTGAACAGGCTGCACAAACCGCCCTGCAAACCTATTCCAAACAACGCGAGAATCGTTTGGCTTTTTATATCACCGAAACTTTAAAACGCCTGGATTGTAAGTACGAACAGCCCGGTAGGTCGGAATAAATCAGTTCGAACGACAGCGAGAACTGGTGTTGCCTACATGTATGTAGATAAGGGGCGTGAGCAGGAGCGGAAGCTTTTTCCGACAAAAAGACTGTCGAAAAATTAACCGCCTACGCCAGCTTCTTGATGATCATAAAACTTTCCGCCTGCACCAAGGTCTTCTATAGCTGCCTGAAGAATCTGAACTTACATTCAAAAAGTCACCATCCCCTCCGACTGCGCTCAGGACAGGCATGGCACTTGATACTGTCATTCCTGCCGGTATGACAGTACTAGCTGAGATATCTTGCTAATCAGGAAATAACAAGCCATTAACTCAGAAAAACATTTATACTTTTCCCCATGCCCGCACTTTGATTACGGATAATATCCAAGCTGCCGGATACAACTCAATAATAAAAATAATACAACAAGGAATTACCATGCCCCTATTTACCCGCCCGACCAGCCTTGCGCTGCCTATCTTATTAACCATAACCCTGTCCGGCTGCTCTGTGATACGCAGTTACGATAATGAACTCAAGCAAACCGTTGATCTGGTCGGACAAGGCCAAATCGACCAAGCTTTGACTCAACATGAAGCCAATAATACCGGCGGCGATTTCGATCTGCTTTACTACCTGGAAAAAGGCGAACTGTTACGCTTGAAAAGCCAATACAAAGACAGCGCCGGCGCATGGCTGCTAGCCGATCAAAAGGTTAATGAATGGGAGAATGAAGCTAAAGTCAGGGCCGGTGCGATTTTGGAAAATGTCGGCGCGGTGGTTTTAAATGATAAGACCCGCCGCTACGATGGTCATGATTATGAAAAAGTTATGCTGTCTACCCGGCTTGCACTGGATCACTTGTCGGCAGGCGACTGGAATGCGGCCAGAACGGAGATCAAGAAAACCCACGAGCGGGAAGCCATTATCGCGGAAATCAACGCGAAAGATACCGAAGCGCTGGAAAAGGAAAGCAAGGAAAAAGGCATCACCACTACTTTTAAGGATTTGAACGGTTATCCGGTTGAAACGCTTAACTCGGCCGAAGTCACTACGCTGAAGAACGGCTACCAGAGCGCTTTCAGTCATTATTTGGCCGGTTTTGTTTACGAAGCCTTGAATGAACAGGGGCTCGCTTCGCCCGGTTACCGGCAGGCGATTGAGCTACAGCCCAACATTAAAATCCTTGAGGATGGCTTGGCTACTTTGGAATCGCGTCCCAGCCTTCGTAAACCTAACGAAACCGATGTGTTGTTTGTAGTCGAATCCGGCGCCGCGCCTGCGCTCAGTTCGGTCACCATTCCTGTCCCGGTCATCGTCAGCAATTTGGGGGTTATCCCTATTTCGTTCCCGGTGTTGCATTCAGATCCCAGCCACACGTTGCAGCCCAGCACTGTCGGCATTGACGGCAAGGACACCCTGCCCTTAGCTGGCGTAACCAGTCTGGACACGATGTCCAAGCGGGCATTAAGGGATGATATGCCGGGGATTATTGTTCGGGGCATTCTTCGCGCCGCAGCAAAAACTATGTCGCAAAAAGCGTTGATGGATCAAGGCGGCTATGCGTCGATTGCCGGTATTGCTTTAAATGTCGCTAATGTAATCACCGAATCTGCGGATGAACGCACTTGGCGCACATTGCCCGCAACCATCAGCATTGCCCGCATGACCATGCCTTCAGGCAAGCATGACATCTCTATCGGCAGCAGCAAGCAATCAATAGATATTCAAGGCTCGCATGCGATTGTGGTGACCCGTTTGCTGGGCAATCAGGTCTATTGGTCGCAACCCGCTTTTGGGCCGCAAATGCCGGTTTATACGGCTCCCGTTGCAATTGAACCTACTGAAAATATCGATAGTTCGGCAATAAAGAAATCCCCGGCAAAAGCCAAAAGAAAAAAAGCTACCCAACAAATACAAGGATAAACCATGCATCCCTTTAAAATTATTCCGTTAGCAATTGCTTTATTGCTGCTCAGCGCTTGCGCCACGAATAAACCGCTGCCACGACCCGGCAGCATCAATGCGAAGGTCGAGCAACTGAGTGAGATGTCTTATTTACAGGTGATCGACCTTCGCGCTGTAAAACGCAACCATCTGTTAACTGTGCAGGCCGAGATCAACAATACGGACTCAGATAATCAACAGCTTTATTATCGCTTTAAATGGCTGGATGCTGCCGGTTTTGCAGTCGGCGGTGAAGAGGCCTGGAAACCGGTGCTGGTTTACGCATACCAGAAACAAACGCTGACGGCGGTTGCTCCATCACCTCAGGTTACGGATTTCAGGCTGGTTGTGCAAAGCCCGGATAACACGGGTAATCTGCCCTAGGCGATTCCAAAAAAACTGTAGAGGCGACTTCAATCGCCCTTTAAATACACTGGGCGACTAAAGTCGCCCTACATTAAGAGAGAATGCCATGTATAAATCAAATAATGTCCTCAAAACCACCGCAATTGCCTTGCTATTAAGCGGATGCGCAACCCAGTCACCAACGCTCAGCTCCGGTAACGTCGAATACGGCGACAGCAAAGCCGTTGAAACGTTAACCAACGAGTTCGGCTCCACCGACCTGCAAACCATAGCCGAATCCATGGCCAACTCGCTGTTGCAATCCCCTGCCCTGTTTGAAAAAAAGCGTCCTTTGGTGACTGTTGCGGAAGTCAAAAATAAAACCAGCGAATACATCGATACCAAATCGATCACCGATTCGATCCGCACCAAAATTGTAAAAAGCGGCATGGTGCGCTTTGCGGTAGATACCAGCGCAATGCAAACCCAGGTCGATGAGTTGACCCGACAAAATCAAACCGGCCTGTACAAGAAAAGTAAGTCTAAAAAAATGGGCAACATGGAAGGCGCCGATTTCCGTATCGAAGGCACTATAACCTCCATCGTTAAACGCGCTGGCGATGTCAAGGACGTGTATTACAAATTCAGCTTGCAGCTTGTGGATAATGAGTCGGGCACTATGGAATGGGCGGACGAAAAAGAGATCCGCAAAACGTCCAATAAATCCATGTTTTAGCAGGAAAACAAAATGAAACTGTTACGTTTGTTATTTCTGCTGTCGTTATTACTTGGAACATTCGCTGCCCAAGCTGCCAAAATTGCTGTGACCGATCTGGCGTATGCCGAGCGGGTGAGCGGGTATTTTCATCTTGTTGATTATCACAACAAGTCATCGGTGCGTGCCAGCGAAAGCGCACGGGAAAGGGACAGTTTCGAGAGCTCTTCGGCATCGAGTCGTTCGTCGTATAGCGGAAAATCAGAGACTGATTATACCGAGGTAGAAAGCAGCTACAGTTATATCGAGTATGGCGAGCTGCATAAATTTGTCGGAGATATTAAAGGGGAAATCCTTAAAACCGGCGATTTTAAGCTGTCGCAAGCCAAGCCTTATACCGCCAAAGGCAGCGAAAAAATCTACGATATTATCAGCCGAATCAAAAAAGGCGCTTATCCGGGGGCTGATTATGTACTGTTCGGCACGGTCAGTGAACTTGATTTCCGTAATGAGGTGAATCCCATTATCGGCACCGACACACTGTCCAACACCTTCAGCCTGATGCTGGTCGCGGAGTTCAGTCTGATCAACACCCGCACTTACGAGGTCAAAGCCGCCTTTAGTGCTACTGGCGAAGGGCAGGATGTGCGCGTGATTACTGGAGGAAGCCGTGTGGTGCCGAGTCGCGGCAGGGTGGTGTCGGAAGTGTCTAAAAGTTTGGGAATCGATGTCGCGCGGCAGATTAATGAACAGCTGGGCGGAAATGCTTATCAAAATACCGGCCCTGGGAGCGACGGCAATGCCATGCAGGAAGGGGAAGTCGTACACTTTAGCCAGTG